>JAAZDH010000318.1 GCA_012512865.1 Clostridiaceae bacterium
GAATGAAACTTCCTCGAAAGTAAATAAACCGGTGCCATCGCCGGTCATTGTCATACATTAGCTTCTTTAGTTTCTTTTAAAGCTTCTTTTTTAGCTTCGCTTATTGCTTTCTTTAATTCCTGGAGCAGTTTGTATGGCACTGTTAGATTGCCGTATCCTTTGCCAATTTTTATATCGGGCTTGAATGTGCCATGAAAATCGGTACCTCCCGTTACGAGCAGCTTGTGCTTTTCGGCAAACTCTATTGTTTTCCGGGTAAAATAACCGGTATTATCCGTGTAGTATGCCTCTATCCCCTTCAGCCCATAAGAAGCAAGCTCCTCCAAGAGCTTATCCAGCTCCTGTAGTTGGAAATTTAACAGTATGGGATGCGCCAATACAGCCACCCCGCCTGCCCTTGCAATCTCCTCAATGCCCTCCCGCGGTGTAAGCTTATCCTTTTTAAAATATGCCGGCTTTCCGTACGCAAGGTACCTGTCGAAGGCGTCTGCAACGGACAGTACGTAACCTTTCTCCTGCAGTACTTTTGCTATATGGGGCCTGCCCACGATGCCGCCTTCGGCCTTCTTTCTAACTTCATCCATGGTTATGGCAAATCCCATTTCCCTGAGCCTGTTAATAACCTTGTAGTTGCGTTTTTCGCGGTTCTCCTGGAAAAAAGAGAGCCTGCTTGAAATATTCATGTAGTCGTTGCTGTCGAAATGCCCAAGGATATGCATCTCCCTCTTGAAATCAACGCCGATTTCAATACCCGGCAGTACTTCCAAGCCGATGCTCCTTCCTTCCCTCAAGGCTTCTTCCACGCCTTCAACCGTATCATGGTCCGTTAATGCAATTACCTCCAACCCAGAAGCCTTTGCATGCCTTACCAGTCCCGAGGGGCTCATGCTTCCGTCTGATGCGGTTGAATGAACATGCAAATCAATAATCCCATGCACATATTCTTTCATTTGTACATTTTCCCTCTCCTGCATCTCTTTCCAATCCAATTTCAGCTTTTACCCGTACTATCTCAACTGCCATGATGCCACAACTTCTTACTACAACTTCTATTTTACCAAAAATGAGCGTGATTCAAACAGGCAAGATTCGTAAACTGCGAATACTAATGAGCAGAACATAAAGAACCGTATACAAATATATTGACAAAAAAAGGCAAGCCCCCTTAAAATAATTATGTTATTGAAATATTATTAAATGATTTATGTGTTATTAAATAGATATATGTGCTATTAAATTAATACGTCATTACAATTTTTTTAAATTGTAAAATACGAATTATATTATTACACTATATATTATTACGTTATCAGAATTTTAAACACGTATAAATTTATGAAAGGGAAATTAGCTTTTTATGATAGGCATTATTGACTATAGAGTTGGAAATGCTCCAAGTGTTTTAAACGCTTTATGCAGCTTAAATATTGATTCATGCCTGGTGTCCAGCCCGGGCCAGGTGGAAAAATGCACCGGGATTATTCTCCCCGGTGTAGGTTCGGCACAGGCAACCATGGACTCCCTGGCGGAAATTGGCCTAATAAGGGTTCTTGAGGATAAAGTTTTAAATAAGGGATTACCGTTTCTAGGGATCTGCATAGGTCTACAGGTGCTATTCGAATACAGCGAGGAAGGGGATGCCAAGTGCCTGGGATGGTTTCCCGGGATTGTGAAAAGGTTCCCGGATCAACTGGTAAGGGTCCCCCAAATCGGATGGAATGAAGCTCGTTTTCTAGATAAGCACCCTGTTTTGGCCGACCTTGGTAAGGGCGAGTTCTTTTATTTTGTTAATTCCTTCTATGTTGTGCCGGAAAAGGAGGATATCATGTTGGCTAAAACATGGTATGGAGTGGAGTTCTGCTCCATGATAGCGTACAAGAATATTATCGCAGCCCAGTTCCACCTCAAGAAGAGCGGGGCCCGGGGCCTTAAGCTGCTTAAGAATTTTGCCATGTGGGCAGGGATAAAAAGCAATGGCAAAGCAGGAGGTTAATCATGCTGACAAAAAGACTGATAGCTTGCTTTGATATAATTAACGGCATGGTAACAAAAGCATATAAATTTCAAAACAACATCAATGTCGGTTCCGCCGTTGATATAGCATGCAAGGTTTATGAAGACCAGGTTGACGAGATAATATTTTACGATATAACAGCTAGCGCAGAAAAAAGAAAAATCGATATAGATACGGTTAGAAACGTGGCAAGGCACGTGTTCGTCCCCTTTACCGTGGGCGGTGGGATAAAAAACCTTGACGACATGTACGAGGTGCTGAAGGCAGGCGCTGAAAAAATCAGCATAGATTCAATGGCAGTGAGAAATCCTGGCATAATCAGCGAGGGTGCCCGGGCTTTCGGCAGCCAGTGCATTGTTTTAAGCATGCAGGTAAAAAAAGTGGAGAGAACTTCAAAGATTCCCAGCGGGTACGAAATAGCAATAGACGGCGCCAGGGTATTTACGGGTATGGACGCGGTTGAATGGGCAAAGAAAGGTGAAGACCTCGGTGCCGGCGAGATTTGCGTAAACAGTATTGACCGTGATGGTACTCATTCCGGTTACGATATAGAAATAACATCACTTATATCCAATGCTGTCAATATTCCCATAATAGCCTCAGGTGGCGCAGGGACGCCCGAACATGTAGTCGAAATATTCACCAAAACCGGGGCATCTGCCGCAATTATAAGCTCCATGCTTTATTCACCATTGATGAAAAGAAATTACCAAGTCAAGGAAATCAAGTGCAAGCTCATGGAGCATGGAATTCCCGTAAGACCGTGGATTGAGGGCTATATTAATATTTAAAACTGCTCTTGTAATTGTCATTGCTATATGGTCATTGTTATATGGTTATTGCTATATTACCATCGCAATACTGCTATTGTTTTATTGCCATTACTTCTCGATTATTTCCCACATTATCCCACTATAGGCAGTATAATGTTATAATATGGTCACAGTGAATAGAATTACTCAATGGATTCCTGTATTAAGGTAATTGGATCATAGATTAGAAAACTTATGGACCATAAAGCTTATGGATAAACAAGATTATTGGCTATAAACTTCTGGATTACAGGTAAAATTCTAAATAATATAATAAACAAGAAAGGAAGATTGGAATGAAACCTTCCAAATCATGCGCAAATTGCATAAAAAGCAGGGCAATACCTTTTAGCAACGATGTGCTTTGCATAACCAAGGGGGTTGTTTCCGCCGATTTTGTATGTAGGCGCCACAAGTTTATCCCCGACCTCAAATCGGCAAAGGAAGCAAACTACAAATGTACTGATTGTGCGAACTTCATCGTTCATGAAATGAAAATTGACTCACGGCAAATGACAGGATTATGCAAGTTATTTTCCGCCAGGTACTATGATGGGAACAAAAAAAAGGCTTGCTCGAAATTTCTAATGAAATACGAGGTAAAGCAGGCGGTTTTAAATGGTACGAGATAAATCTTATGTAAACTTTAACTTTGTATCAATCCACAATATCCACATTGTTATCCACAATACAAAATAAAGCAAAATTCGTCTTTTGATACAATTTCCACATTACTAACATCAAGTAATTAACAATTTTCAATAGAAATTTACATTTCTTGCATAATGACATCATATCATGAAAACCATTTATTTATAACGTTTCAAAGGCTTAAGCCCTTGTTTACCTAAAACTTATTTCGACACAATTTGATGATTTAAAGGTTCATTGAATTGCTGGCTTTATGATTTTTATTATTTAGCAGTTTGTTGATAACTAGGGCATTTCCCCTTTTTCCCCTGCTTTTAAGCCCGGTACCGCATTTAAAGAAAAATCGGAAACAATCCCGTCCAAATATGCATAATACGCCGCGCAAGCTATCATGGCCGCATTGTCCGTGCATAAAAGCGGCCTTGGATAATATACTTCCATCCCGTTTTCTTTTGCCAGTCGCATGATTTCCTCCCTTAACATGGAATTTGAAGCCACTCCCCCTGCAAGTGCAATTCTCTTCATATTTTGCCGTTTTGCAGCTTCCAGGGTGTTGTTTACCAGCATGTCCACCACGGCCTGTTGAAAACTTGCAGCAATATCTTCCAATGGCAAGGATTCCCCCTTGCCTTCCCTGTACTGGTCTTGTTGGTTTATATAATTAATTACGGCAGTTTTCAGCCCGCTGAAACTAAAATCAAGGCTGCCATCGTTAAAATAGGTCCTTGGGAAAATAATGGCATCCTTCCTGCCGCGCCTTGCCATTTTATCTATTAATGGCCCCCCCGGGTATCCAAGCCCTATTGCCCTCGCCACCTTGTCAAAAGCCTCCCCGGCTGCGTCATCCCTCGTTCTTCCAATTATCTTGAAATCAACGTAACTTTCAACCACAACGATGTGGCTGTGCCCCCCTGATGCCACAAGGCATATGAAAGGAGGTTCCAGTTCCTTGTGTTCCAGGTAATTGGCCGCTATATGCCCTTCTATATGATTCACCCCAACCAGGGGTTTGTCCAGGGCAAAAGCCAAGGCCTTGGCTGCTGAAATACCTACCAGCAAGGTTCCCACCAGCCCTGGGCCGTATGTAACCCCGATTACATCAACCTGGTTTATGGCAATTCCCGCTTCCTTTATAGCCTTGTCTATTACCGGTATTATTAGCTCCACATGCTTCCTGGACGCTATCTCCGGTACAACTCCTCCATATTCCTGGTGAATGTCTACCTGGGATGAAATTATGTTTGACAATATTTCCCTTCCGTTCTTAACAACCGCCACGGATGTTTCGTCGCAGCTCGTTTCAATTCCAACTATAATAATGTCTTTCAAATCAATTCACCTGCAGTATTCCAATAATCCCGTTTTTCTTTTATATTTTATATATTTTATAATAAAGCTAAAATATAATTTTTTCGAAAAACCTGCCGAAAAATAGCTGGTCCGCCAACACAATAATTCCGACAGCAAAAACGTACCAGGAAAATATCTTTAAATTAAGCTTTGAAATTGTTTTTATCATGAATCTTACAGCTATGTACCCGGATATTGCCGCTGCTATCATGCCTGCAAGGAAAGGCCAGGTTTCAATACCGGCATTCAATGCGCCTCCTGCTTTTATAAGGTCAAGACCGTCTTTTGCAGCTGCCCCGAGAATTGCAGGTATTGACATGAGAAAAGACAGTTTTACTGCGAATTCCCTGTTGAGCCCCCTAACCAGTGAGCAGGCAAGGGTAAAGCCGGAACGGGAGATACCCGGCAGGATGGCTATGCCTTGTGCCACCCCTATCAGGGCTGCATCAAGATAGGTTGTTTCGTCCATTTGCTTGTTTTTATTCTTGTTTTTATTCTTCATGTTCTGGGCAAACCACAAGGCAGCCCCTGTAATAATAAAGCCAATACCCAAGCCAACCCCAGAAACAAAAAGTTTTTCAAAGATATCGCCAAAAGCGAAACCTATTATGGCGGTAGGTATCGTCCCGGCTATCACCAGCATTGTAAGTTTCCCGAAGGGCTTTTTTATGATGGCCAGTATATCATGCCTTAACACGTAGAACACTCCAATAAGTGTAGCCAGGTGGACGGCTATGTCAAATGTTAGTGTTCCTTCCTTAATCCCAAATATTTTTTGGAAAAACACCAAGTGCCCCGAACTGCTTATTGGTAAAAATTCCCCGAGCCCTTGTACCAGGCCCAGGAATATACCCTCCAATAAATTCAATTAAATCGCCCCTTTACAATACTCATCAATCAATCAACCTGCATGTTAACCCGCACATTAATATTAATAATACCTGCGCCTTTTAGTTTTTGCGCCTGTTGTGTTTTTATACCTATTATGTTTTTATGCCTGTTACATTTTATGCTTATTTAATCATAATATTTATTATTCAAATTGTAAATAATAAGTATAATTAAGTTGTATTAATGCCTATTTTTTCATATCCCATTATGAAACAGATGGTATGTTTCCCTGCCCGTGGTTGTAAAAGGCGGGTTGAGCTATTGTATCCGCCTGTTTTGGATAAAATACCGTTTTTTCATGGGATTTTCCCCGGTTGAAAGCAATATCCAGCACTTCGTTTATGTCATCAACAGGTATGACGTCAATACCCATGTTACCATACATATCATGCCAGTTTTCGGCGGGTATAAGCACCTTGCTTATTCCCGACCGCCTTGCCGCTTCCAGCTTCACTGCAATACCGCCCACCGGCTTTACCTTTCCCCTTATGGAAAGCTCACCTGTCATCGCCAGGTCGCCGCTGACCGGTATATTCATTATGGCGGAATACATGGCGATGGCTATTGCTATTCCTGCGGAAGGCCCATCTATAGGAACACCTCCCGGGAAATTCAGGTGGATGTCATACTTGCAGCAATCCACGCCGGCAAACCTTTTCAAAACCGTGATGGCATTTTCCACGGAAGCCCTGGCGGAGCTGACCATTTTTATCTTGCGGCTTTTGCCGTCAAATTCCTCTTCCTCTGCTATTCCCGTAACTTTAATCGTACCTTTCCCGTTTCCTGCCTTGGTTGCCGAAACCTCGATATCAATAACCGCTCCCGTTGAATTCCCGAGAACGGCCAATCCGTTCATACAGCCCACCTGTTGTGCCGCACATGCTTTTCTTTCCACCCTGGGGTTGTAATGCCCGTATTCAATTACCCATTCTATGTCTTTTTTCAGGATGATATTCCTGTTCTCAACAAGGGCAATGCCCCCGGCCATCTGGATTACGTTCACCGCATCCCTTCCATTCTGTGCATACCTTGAAACAAGCTCATCAGCCCCCTCCTCCATGACAAAGCCCCCTTTCAAAGATGCTTTCCTGGCAATCGCGGCAATTTCATCCGGGTATAGCGGCCGGAAGAATATTTCCGTGCATCTTGACCTCAAGGCCGGTGAAATGTCCTCCGGGTCCCTGGTGGTGGCGCCGATTAACCTGAAATCCGCCGGAAGCCCCTTTTGAAAAATATCATGGATATGCACCGGGATGCTTGTTTCCTCGGAGTTGTAATACGCGCTTTCCAGGAACACCTTCCTGTCCTCCAGTACCTTCAGCAGCTTGTTCATTTGTACCGGGTGAAGCTCCCCTATTTCATCCAAAAAAAGCACTCCTCCATGGGCTTTTGTCACTGCGCCGGGTTTTGGTTGCGGTATCCCTGCAATACCATATGCCCCGGCCCCCTGGTAAATCGGATCGTGAACCGAGCCTATAAGGGGGTCTGCAATACCCCTCTCATCAAACCTGAGGGTTGTTGCATCAACTTCCACGAACTTGGCATCAGGACTGAATGGTGAAAAGGGCATCCTTTTTGCTTCCTCCAGTACCACCCTGGCAGCGGCGGTTTTACCGACACCGGGAGGCCCATATATTATTATATGCTGGGGGTTAGGACCGCATAGTGCCGCCCTGAGGGCTTTAAGCCCCTGTTCCTGCCCTACGATGTCATCCAGGGTGGCAGGCCTGGTTTTCTCGCTCAACGGCTCGGCAAGCTTTATTTCCCTTAATTTCCTTAGTTTTTCGATTTCTTTTTTCGACACCTTTTCAATGGCCGATTTGCTTGCCTGCTGAGATTTTAACAGGCTTAGGAAATATAAACC
>JAAZDH010000319.1 GCA_012512865.1 Clostridiaceae bacterium
CCAGCTATTTTATGTCTACCTCACCTAGGTGGTCTTGTTGTCATGCGTTTCATTAACGTCAGGAGCCTAAAAAAATTTCTCAAAATTTTTATTATAAACTCTTGACTTTAATTAGCTGGTCTTTCTTTTTTATTTTTAAGCCATCCCTTCTCTTATAATTTTATTCTGCGAATTTGCTTATATTGTTTTAACCTCCTTTTCTTCAATTCTCGGAGGGCATAGCTTATGCAAGCATTATTATTAAATTGCCAAGTACTTGCTAATTTGCCTCAAAACTGTTTACTTTGCCGTACAAGAGTTTAGCGCTATTAATAATATTTTCTTTGCTTTCCCTTTTGCTAATTTCAAAAACTTTGAGCGAGGCTTCCTTAATGAATTCAATATATTTGTCATACTCATTTCCACTTGCATACGGGCAACGGTGATCTTGAAAATCAACCACATCGTGGATATGTACCCCAAAAAGCCTATACTTAAGCCCATACGCTCCTCCCGGATTCTCAATTATGCCTAACGCATCTTGCACTATCGCGTGCCCAATATCATACCAAAAATATACCGGAAGATGATTCAGTTTCTCTAATAAATATTCGGCTTCACAGAAATCAGGTATCTGGTGGCACCTAAAACGGTTTTCAATACCCAGGATGATGGAGTATCCTTTTTTCTCCATGTGGTTACAAATCTCTTCAAGGCTTTGGCGCGTAAGCTCTACATATTTGCGGCTTACCGACTTTCTATAGCTGACAAATTCGTCCTTCACCTTATTATATTCCGCGGTATTTCTTTTCCCTTGCTTAAATAGTTCTTTTAATATATCATCATATTTTACAGGTACCGGTATTTCACTCGTATGCAACACGACCGCCCTAGATCCAAACAAATAGGCCATATCAACAGTTCTTACCGTAACGTTTACCGCACTTTTTCTTTTTTCAGGGTCGGTATTGGATAAAAAAATCGAATCTGTTGAAAAATCCGGGTTTTCTGTCCTTGGAAATACATTATGTACACTTGTAACAGTGATAATCCCTTTTTCAACCATGGGAAGTATTTCGGCTGACATTTTCTCAGTAACTTGATAGTTTAGCTCAACTTTATTAAAACCCAGGTCAATTATTTCTTCAATCATTTCTTTCCCGCTTATATGCCTTGAAACATTCCACGAGGTGGAAAATGAGAAAATATCGCTCCATTCATCCATATTATATTCTCCTCGTTTAAAAGTATTTGTAAAGATTTTTAAGCATATTTCTCAATTTAATTTTGTAAATCTAAACAATTTATATTGTAAACGTTTGTTATTAAAATGTAAATAGCCTTTTATAACCTGACGGTGCCAAGTTGTTGTGGAGTTTTTTCTTGGCAGCAAAATACTTGAAAAAGCATTATCCCCATCCCCATGTCATACCCAAATTTTTTGATTTCCCGAGTTTTCAGGCACGGCAGCGCAAAAAAAGAAGCCCATCTAAAAAGGCGGACTTCGATATGAATAATGTCATTATCTTTGCAATAAACTTTGCAATAAGATCTGAGATAAACATTGCAACAAACAATTGTTTACATGCAAAACTCCAATAAACATGCCAAGAACAAGTTCCGGGGGTTACTTATTGTCGTAGTTTTTTTCAAAACCTTCGTGGGCGTTTTCTCCCAGCTGGTCATTATAAAATGCTTGTTTCATCTTGTTTTTGTTTTTCTTGTTCTTGTTTTTTTTATTTCCCACTCCCCATACCTCCTTTCAAAACCGGAACGTTTAGCCTTAAATCAAGTTTTCTTCCTTTGCCTTTACGCTTTAATTAGTAATATCATATCCAAAAAAATGAAGCCTATGCAGCTTTATCGTCCCCTTGACTAATTATTCCTGTGCATTATAATAAAACTGCATAAAACGGTTATGGCCCGTAAACATTCACATAATTGCAGGCATAAGTACATGACCTGCAAGTATAAACATGAGTATAAACATAAGCACATGGCCCGAAAGTATAATTACAAGTGTAAGCAAAAGTACAAGCATGAGCACTAGCATAAACACAAGTACAAGTATAAGTATAAGTATAAGTATTAGTATTAGTATTACTATTAGCACAAGCATAAGCGTAAATACAAGCATAATCACAAGTAGAAGTACAAGTAAAAGTAAAAGCACAAATGTAAACACAAGCACAAGCACTTGGTTTGCAAACACAATTAATACCTGGAAAAGAGGCTTTATGGATTGAAAGAAATTACTGTCGGCAATGAAAACGGAAATATAAAACTTGTAGCGTTTTTAAGGCATAATTTCCCTCACATGCCTGTAAGTGCGATTTATAAAGCCATAAGAAAAAAAGATGTCAAGATAAACGGCAGGAGGGCAAAAGAGGATTACACGGTTCTTCCAGGCGACCTGGTGCAAGTATATATACCGGATAACATCCTTTACGGGATTCCCAGGGATTATTTGATTCCCGGGAATTCTTTTCCAGGCAAAGGCAGCGCAGGTCCCGGCCTCGCTTTCCCTCCAAGCCGCGGATTTTCCATTGTTTACGAGGACAGCAATATAATGATTATAAACAAGGAGCAGGGAATACCCGTCCATCCTGACCGCCAGCAAAAGGCCCTCACCGTTATAGATTCCGTCAAGAATTATCTTGAGCAAAAAGGCAGGTATGACGGCTCCGGTTCTTCTTTTGCTCCCTCGTTGTGCCACAGGCTTGACAGGAATACAGGCGGGCTTGTGATCATAGCAAAAAACTATCCAAGCTTGAAAACCATATTAAATAAACTTAAGGCTAAAGAAATAAAAAGGTACTACCAATGCCTGGTTGCCGGAAAAATGGAAGAAGATGAAAAAGAGCTTCGGGCTTTCCTGGAAAAGGTCAGTAATCAAAGTCGTGTATTTATTCATGGTGAAAAAAAACCTGGTGCTGTTGAAGTTATTACAAAATACAGGGTGCTTTCGTACAAGGATGATATCAGCAAACTTGAAATTGAACTTGTTACAGGGCGCACCCATCAGATAAGGGCCCACCTTGCGTATATCGGCCATCCCGTAATTGGTGACAGGAAATACGGCTTAACCAGCCTTAACCGGAAGATGAAAGTAAAAAGGCAAGCCCTTTGGGCATATAAAATCGTGTTTGACTTTAAAAAAGATGGCCATCCCTTGCAATATCTTGATGGCAAAAGCTTTGAAATCGAGCCGGAATGGGAAGTTGAGGGCTGGAAGTAAGCCGGAAGTGAAGAGCCGTATTTTCAGCTCTCACTTCCTGTAATACTTCCGGGAAACGCTCCCATGGTACATTTCGGGGAATGCTTTTTAGAAAACACCCTCATTATCTCCATGTAATTCATTACCTGCCGATAAATTGCTGTACCAATATTTTTCCGTAAGTCGGGCTGTCTACTATTCCTATCCCGGTGTAGTTAAACTTGCTGTTTAAAATGTTCTTCCTGTGCCCCTCCGACTTCATCCAGGCATTAAAGGCGCCTTGCACCGTCCTGTTCCCGGCAATGTTTTCACCTGCCGTCCTGAAACTTATCCCGAATTGTCTCATCATGTCAATGGGTGAGCCATATGTTGGTGATTCATGGCTGAAGTAATTCTTTTCAACCATTTCCCTGGCCTTGAGTCTTGCTACTTTCATAAGTTCGGCATCAAATTTTAAGGGACCTACCCCGGCATCGGCCCTTGCCTTGTTTACAAGGTCAAGAAGGGTTTGTTCGTCCTGCGTTATGTCTTCAGGCGGCCCGGGTTCAGTTGTAGGCTCGGGTGTTGGAGCAGGAGTCGGCGCAGTCGTCGGTGCGGTAGTTGGTGCGGTCGTTGGTTCAGTCTTGGGAGCAGTTGTTGTCGGTTGAGTTGTTGGCGTTGTGGGAGTTTGCGTGGAACCAGGTGTTGGCCATGAAACATCAAGATAATCGCCATGGGACAAGCCGACACATCCCAGCGAAGGTTCATACAGGGCATACCAATCCCCTATTTTTGCAAAAACCTTAACAACCTGCCCTCTTTTTAGTACGCATATCACTTTATGATTTAATGAAGGCCCTTGCCTTACATTAAGGAAAGATGCGGTTACCTTGGCATCAAGGGAGCCTAATACCTGGATAAGCGGTTCCGCCTTGACGCTCGCTGTATCGCCCGGAGTAATACATAATATGGATGTAATAATCAACGTTAATGCAATTATTATTGATATTTTTCTTCTCATACAATCCCTCCAGCATAACTGTTTAATCTTGTAAATTTTTTATAACTATAGTATTGACATTTTTGCATGAATTATTTACATTAATGAAGAATTTAATGAAATAAATTTCAGTATTGCAAGAATAAAGAAATGAAAAAAGCGCTTATTGGAAATCTTCCAGCAAAGCGCTTTTTTGCTTGAACACAAGTTACTTGAACACAAGATGCCCGAAACATCCCGAAACATCATGTTATTATCCAGGGCTAAATAAGAGGAGAATACCTGTTTACTACATGCATTAATAACATGCACCTTGCTTATTTACCGCGCGTGCCCATGCATTCACCCATTATTCTCATTACCTCGGCCGGCACATCTTCAACCTTTATCTCCCTTAACTCTCCCGAGCTTCTCATTTTTAATTCAACTATTCCCTCTTCGGCCTTCCTTCCAACGTTTATCCTTATGGGTATGCCGATTAAATCCGCATCCTTGAATTTAACTCCAGGCCTTTCATCCCTGTCATCAATGAGAGCTTCAATACCTTCTTTCATCAATTGTGCATAAATGTTCTCTGCAACATCGACCTGCACCTCGTTGGACTGGTTAACCGGAACTATAATAACATGATATGGTGCCACTTCAAAAGGCCATATTATGCCGTTTTCATCATGGCCTTGCTCTATGATTGCAGCCATTGTCCTGGCAATGCCTATACCGTAGCTTCCCATTACCATTACCCGTTCCTGCCCGTTTTCGTCCAGGTAAACGCAATTCAATGCCCTGCTGTATTTTGTCCCCAGCTTAAATATGTGCCCTACTTCTATTCCCTTGGAAATACTGACGGAAGCGCCACATCTCGGGCACCTGTCCCCGTCGGTTATGTTTCTTAAATCTATCACCGCGGTTGGCTTGAAATCCTTGTAAACATTCACATTTATCAAGTGGTACCCGGTTTCGTTGGCTCCCACAACGAAGTTTTTCATCATCTCCACTTCGCGATCAATTATAATATCAATATCAAGTCCGATTGGACCGGCAAAACCAACCTCGGCGCGGGTTATTTTTTTCACGGCTTCGCTATCGGCAAGTTCAAGTTCAATACAACCAAGGAAATTCTTAAGCTTCGTTTCATTAATCTCCCTGTCTCCCCTGGCCATTGCCGCAATATACTTGTCATCCGCCCTGTAAATAAGCGTCTTGGCAAATTGATCCGGACGGGAGTTGAAAAATACCATTAACTCTTCTATGGTCCTGACATTGGGTGTGGCAACCCTTTCCACGGAAACATCCTCCCGTCCCGCTGAAGCATCACCTTCCGAATCCATGCAGCAGGGCACAGGTATACACTCTGCTTTTTCAACATTCGCGGCATACCTGCATTTTTCACAGTACGCAATATCTGCTTCGCCGATATCGGATTTTACCATGAATTCCTCGGAGCCCGAACCTCCCATGGAACCTGAATCGGCTTCAACTACAATGTAGTCTAGCCCGCAGCGGTCAAATATCCTGCAATAGGCATCGTGCATTTTCCTGTATGAAACATCCAGCCCTTCCTCGTCCCTGTCGAAACTGTAGGCATCCTTCATTACAAACTCCCTGCATCTCATGACGCCAAACCTTGGCCTTATTTCATCCCTGAACTTGGTCTGGATTTGATACAGGATTAGCGGAAGGGCCCTGTACGACCTGATCTCATTCTTGACTATTTCGGTAAAAATCTCTTCATGGGTGGGTCCAAGGCAAAAATCCCGTTTATTCCTGTCCTTCAACCTGAACATCTCAGGGCCGAAAACCTCCCATCTCCCGGAAGCAATGTAATATTCGGCAGGCAGGATTGAAGACATGACAAGTTCCAATGCCCCGGCCCTGTCCATTTCTTCCCTCACGATCTGTTCTATTTTCCGGAAAGTTCTGTATCCCAGCGGCAAAAAGGCATATATCCCGGATGCAAGTTTTCTCATCAGCCCGGCCCTCAACATGAGCTGGTGGCTGGCTATTTCCGCTTCGGCCGGTACTTCTCTCAAGGTAGGCATAAATATTTCTGAAACTCTCATATTTCTTTTACCCCATCTCTTTTCCAATTACTTTTTGGATTACCCTTTTTTATTGCATTTTTTGTAATTACTCTTTATTACACTTTTCATTATTGTACTTTTCGCAATTACTCTTTTTCTATTGCCCTTTTTTACATTTAATTGCGTTATGGCACTTATTTGCGCTATAATAATTATGCTAACTTTGAACTATATTATATCAAAGAATATACAATACAAACCGGGCAAAGTCAATAATAAGGAAAGCTTTTACAGGAGGAACCCTGCTTTTACAACCTTTGAGAAAAGGAGGCACTGCTGCTTGAAGGTAGGAATCGGGCAAGATAGCCACAGGTTTGATTTTTCCCCCGGCAAGGATAAAAAATTGATACTGGGAGGAGCTATATTTGACGGATGTTTCCCGCTTGATGGGAACAGTGACTCGGACGTTGTCCTACACTCCCTGGTTAATGCCATTTCAGGAATTACATGTGTTAATATACTGGGTGAAACAGCTGACAAGCTTTGCCTTGAAGAAGGGATAACGGACAGCCAGGTTTACTTGAAAGAGGCTTTGAAGTACATGGGAGATAATAAGATCGTCCATGTATCCATCTCGATTGAATGCCAATATCCCAAAATATCACCTAAAATACCGGAAATGCGCAGGAATATATCAAAACTCCTGGGCATACCTGAGAATTGCATTGGTATTACGGCCACTACGGGTGAAGGGCTTACCGAATTCGGCCGCGGCAAGGGAATACAAGTTTTTAGCTGCGTTACGGCAATCTAGTCTTTTTATAATCACACGATTTTGTTTCGCTATTATTTAATTAATTACTTGTAATTGCCCTTCTTCTTATAATTTCCCGTTTTTTTAATTGCCCGTTTTCGCATTTGTTTCTTTTTCCTGCCATAACTTTCGCACGATGACTTCCGCCATTGCCAGGTCTTCCGGGGTCGTTATTTTTATATTGTCATAGCTGCCCATTACCAGTTTTGGAAATATCCCCATCCTCTCAACCAGGACCGCATCATCCGTTCCCTCGAAACCATCCTCTATTGCCTTTTTGTGGGCATCCATTATAACATGGAATCTAAACGCCTGGGGGGTCTGGATTAACCACAGGTTCTCCCTATCCAGCGTTTCCCCGATCAATCCATCCCGGCCGGACCTTTTTATCGTATCCTTGACAGGTATGGCCACGCATGAAGCGTCGTATTTTGTTGCAACTTCTATACAGTCAAGGATAACCTGCTCCCGGATAAAAGGCCTTGCCCCGTCGTGGACAAGCACTATATCACAATTCGGGTCAACAGCCTTAAGCCCGTTAAACACGGATTCCTGCCGGTGTTGCCCGCCTTCAACGATTTTCTTTACTTTCTTAAAACCGTGGAAATCCACTATGTGTCGCCTGCAATAGTCGATGTCATCCTTGTTTGCAACCAGTACGATTTCATCTGCCATGTGACAATTTTGAAATGCTTCTATGCTTCTTGCCAGGATGGTTATATCTCCAATCTTGACATATAACTTGTTAAGGTTCATGTTCATCCGTGTACCTTTACCAGCTGCCGCAATTACAACGCTAACCACTATCCTTGTATTGCCCCTTTTCTTTTCCGTTTTTGATACTGTACTATCCTAGCCTTTCCGTGTTATACTTGGGTTTTGCAAAAATCATCCTGCCGGCGGCAGTCTGAAGAACACTTGTTACCATGACACTGATATTCTCTCCTATATGTCTTCTGCCGCCATCCACTACAATCATGGTACCGTCTTCAAGGTAACCAATTCCCTGCCCGTTTTCTTTTCCATCTTTTATTACCTGCACCATCATTTCTTCTCCAGGCAGGGCAATGGGTTTTACCGCGTTGGCCAGCTCGTTTATATTCAATACATTTACACCCTGTACGCTGGCTACTTTACTCAGGTTATAATCTATTGTCAGCACACTTGCATTCAGCCTTTTGGCAATATTGAGAAGTTCCGTATCGACTTCGGCACCCTCGGGCACATCCGCGTTTTCAATTCTCACGTTGCAATCAAGTTCCTTTTGTAAAATATTCAATACATCAAGGCCCCGCCTTCCCCTGTTTCTTTTCACCGTATCAGGAGAATCGGCTATATGGCGAAGCTCTTCCAGGACAAAATTTGGCACTATAAACTCCCCATCCAGGAAACCTGCCCTGATTACGTCAACTATCCTGCCGTCTATGATAACACTGGTATCTATGAGCTTCAGGCTCGATTGCTTCCCCTTGCCCTTTTGGCCAAACAAGGATTCGTTATTTTTCCCTGAAGCAATGGCAAATCCCATGCATCCAAACAATATGTTGATTGCAATAGATATTGGAACACCTACAACATATAGCTTGATAAATGGTATCGATAGTAAATTTGCAACTATCAAGCCTATTACCAACCCTGCTGAACTTATGGTGAGCTCGTAAAGGGTCATGTTCCGTATGGTGTATTCAATCCTGTCAAGAATTTTAAGTACCACATCCATCACCCTGGTAGCCGTTGAATAAAAAAGCATGGCAAGTAAAACCGCAGCCGCAATATAGATCGGTGTTTTTAAATTCTGGGGAATATTAATACCCTGTAGCGAAAGAACTGCTTTCGTCATTGTAAAACCGGTAACAGCTCCCACGGCAGCGAAAGAAAACTTTATTATATTATTCACCACTTCAACCAACACCCCTGCAAACCTATTTGTATTCGGACAATTTATTGCAATATTCTTAATTTAGGTTTACTTATATCAGGCTTACTTGCTCCCTGTATCTTGAGCTTGTTTTACCAGGTTTGCTTGTTTCCATGTAGATTCTAATCAAGTTTCTAATTAATAATATTATTATAATTGAATTACAGCTCAAAACAACTGTCTATTATGTCTTCTATCTCGCTTTGGTCAATACCTTTGGCCAAAACCAGTTCACTTATTAGAATTTGCCTTGCATTACTCAACATCTTTTTTTCGCCCGTGGACAAGCCTTTTTCTTTCTCTCTTAGCATGAGCGTTTTAACCACTTCGGCAACCTCGAATATGTTGCCGCTTTTTATTTTCATCATATTTTCACGGTATCTTTTATTCCAGTTGTCAGTAATATCAGCTTCTTGTTTCCTTAATAAATCTAGGACTTTTTCAACTTCGTTAGCCCCTATGACTTCCCTTATACCGATACTCTCAACATTATTGATAGGTATCATTACTCTCATATCTCCCATACATATCCTTACTATGTAGTACTGCTGCCTGCGTCCCAATATCTCCCTTTCTTCAATTGATTCTATCACACCAGCACCATGCATTGGATATACAATTTTATCCCCCACCTCAAACATGTCCTGATCCTCCGTACACACTTCAATTGCAACAAAATCATCTACCTGGCTCTTGTTTGTTGTCGGCATTTCTCTTTCCTTTTTCTTTTCTCTTTTCCCAGCATTTTAAGTGTAATATTATGTGTAATAACAAGTTATTTTAAAATGCAATAATAAGTTGTTTTAAATGATAAAATTTAAACAGCTAAAATATACATCTTATTATCAAATTCAAATCATATTCTTTTCATCCAACCAAAATAATAATTCAAGACTCAAAATGCAAAATATCTATTGATTCCCAGGGGGATTCCAAGCTAGCTGCTGATTAATAATTTGAGCAGTACTTTTCAATCAGCATTTTCGGCTTTATATTGTCATCATGCTCTATATTATTAAGTATACTACATACCTACAATAATGTCAAAGAATTCACGGTTTTTGCGTATGCATTCATGCCAGGCATGTTTCTTTATGGAAATTCCCGTGTATTTTATTTAAAGCAGAAGTCAAGCACCTCCTGTATGCTCTTTACGGGTATTATGGATACTTTTTTATCAAGCCCGCTCTGCTCAAGCATCTTCATATTTCCTGCCGGGACCATGCAGGTCTCAAACCCTATTCTCATGGCTTCGTTTACCCTGGTTTCGATCTTGTTTACGGCCCTTACCTCGCCCGTTAACCCTACTTCCCCTGTGATAACCATATCCGGGCTTACATGCATGTTTTTGAAACTGGATGCTATTGCTACCGCTATTCCCAGGTCAGATGCCGGTTCTTCCACTCTCAAACCTCCGACTACATTTATGTACGCATCAAAATTCCTAAGGTGCAGGTTTGCCCTTTTTTCCAGTATGGCCATTAAAAGGGTGGCCCTGTTGTAATCCACGCCCGTGGTCATTCTTCTCGGTATGTTAAAACTGGTTGGGCAAACAAGTGCCTGGATTTCAACAAGCATCGGCCTCGTGCCTTCCATCCCCGGAACCACGACAGAACCCGGAACGTTCTTGGGACGCTCCGACAGCATGGCCATTGAAGGGTTTTCTACTTCTTCAAGCCCTGTTTCCTTCATCTCAAATATACCAATTTCATTGGTTGAGCCAAACCTGTTCTTTACAGCCCTAAGCACCCTGTAGCTTAAGTGCCTTTCCCCTTCAAAGTATAAAACCGTGTCCACCATGTGCTCGAGGACCTTGGGGCCGGCTATTGCACCCTCCTTGGTAACGTGTCCCACGATAACCATGGGTATATTTAGCCTTTTTGCCATCCTCATCAGTGCCGATGTCGTCTCTTTCACCTGGCTTATGGTACCTGGCGGGGAGGCCATTTCTTCGTTGTATATTGTTTGTATCGAATCAATAATCGTTATGCCTGGCATCTTATCCATTATGAGTTTTTCAATGAATTCCAGGTTTGTCTCGCAAGCAACCGTTATCCTGGGATTTTTAACATTAAGCCTGTCTGCCCTCAACTTTATTTGCCTTATTGATTCTTCCCCCGATATGTATAGAATTGCACCATCCACCTCGATTCTATCGCAAACTTGAAGCAGCAGGGTGGATTTCCCTATTCCCGGGTCACCGGCTACCAGCACAAGGGAGCCCCTTACAATTCCACCCCCAAGCACCCTGTCAAGTTCCTGTATGCCGGTACTGTACCTTTTTTCGGTTTCCACCTCCATGCCGGCCAGGCCCACCGCATTTATTTCATCTTTCAACCTGCTTCCGGGTGAATCCTGTACGATTTCCTCGATAAAGGTGTTCCACTGGCTGCATACAGGGCATTTTCCCAGCCAGCCGTGGCTTTCGTACCCGCATTCCTGGCAAATATAAACTGAACTGGCTTTTTGCCGAGCAGACATATCAAAACCTCTCCCTTATGCTTAATTAACTCCTTTATATTTATTAACTAACCTGTACTTGGTTTATCCTGGTTTGCTTAAATTTTGAATTCCGGCATGTCTTTCCCGATTAACCTTTTAATATTGACAAAAAACCTTCGTCTTCGGTCAGGCAGAGGACAAACATGGCATGTGACCATGTCAGCGGGATTACCCATGCGGGTTTGCCCGTGTGCCTGTCCGCTTGCTCAGGAAGAAACCCAAGCTCCGTCGCCGAGTTGGCAGCCCAGTAAAGGTGCTCCCTTGCCTTTTTGTATTCTTTTTTGCGCATATAATACAAAGCAAGCCACAGGGTTGCAACCACCCAGGGGTTTCCCCCTATGTAGTTGTCATTCTCGTACCTTTCGATTCCTCCCACCTCGTCAAATTCAAGGGCCTGTTCAATTGCCTTCACAGTTGATTCAACCATCGGGTTGTCCTCGTCAAGAATGCCGAAAGGAACGCAAACCCCCAGGAGGCTTACATCAATGGTACCGTCCTCCAGTGTCACATCCATGTAATACCCCTTGGGATTAACTTTTATCAAGGCTTTATTCTCAGAATGTTCAGCTCCCCAGGGATTCAGCTTGGTTCTCACGCTTCTTAAAAACCGGCCGTGTTTTTCACTCCATAAAACTCTCAATATGGATTTCTTGATTTGCTCCGCCGTCTCCTTCCATTTACAGGTAATCCTCTCCTGCAACCCCAGTATCCTTGCAATTTCAATACCTGCGTAAATGCCTCCTAAAACTGCTGCAGAAGAGTAGGTGTGCTCACCTATCCTTTCTTCCCACAGGTCGTAACTCGGGCATGGAAGCCCTGTTTCTATATCAATGAAAGAAACCAGGAAATCGACCCCTTTTTCGATGCTTGGCCACATCTTGTCCAAAAAACGCCTGTCATTCTTTATCTTGTAGTGCTGCAGCATTCCCCAGATTAATGTTCCGGTTTCATCCACCTGCAATCCCCATGAAGGAGCAAGATTGCCGTCCAGGTAATATCTCTGGTGCCAGAATCCACCGGTGTCCTGTACCATGACTGCCCAATCGAAAAACTTGTCCACCGCGTCCACAAGCCCGCACCTGTCCATGGCTTCCGTGATAAATGCGGCATCCCTTACCCAGCAATAGCCATACCTGCCGCACCTGGTAAAATGCTCATCCACTTCAGGCGCCGCCAGCAACCCCCCGGTGTCCTCGTTTTGCATAAGCTTGAATACCATGAGGGATCTCTTGTACAGGGTATCTATTTTTTTTATTCCCGTATCAATCCTTACTGTGCTGTTGAAAAAATCTTTCCAGTAACTCAGCGTCATAATGTATTTTTCCTGCCAGTTATACTTTTTGGTCGCGCCGACCAGCTCTTTTACCCCTCGCAAGGTGTTTGAAGCGCAAATATAAAGTGTGAAAGACCTTGTTTCTCCCGGCAGGATTTCACCCAGTTTCCAGGACAGGGCGGCATCAGCCATCATCCCGATGGCATCCGCACCATAAAGTTCCGCCCTGCTTGCAGCATCAAGGGCATTGTTGCCCAGCTGGAACTGGTATACATCCCTGTCTGCCGAAATGGAAATATAATAGCCATGCCTGTAATGAACCAGGGCTTCACTGTCAAAATCGAACAAGGAACCTCTAATATCCTGGCCGCTTACGGTAAAAGAAGAATACACGATAAACCCTGTTTCCTTTGCTTCCGATCCCCTGTTTTTTATTTCATAATGCCTTATCAATACATCTCCGCCAGGACCCGCATCAGGACCTGCACCAAGCCCCTCGCCAGGTAAAACCAGGTCGAACTGGTCTACGTCCATGCCGGTTTCATCATTGGAATACGAGGTTTTTAAAACATTGCTGTCGTCAATATATGACTGGCAGGTAAACCAATAAAGTTAGATGCAAAAAAAGGGATAGACTTAGTCGAATCCGTCTATCCCTTTTTGTCTCACCTGTAACTGCCTATTGCTGCTGTCGCAGCATCGGCGCAAAGACTAGTACAC
>JAAZDH010000320.1 GCA_012512865.1 Clostridiaceae bacterium
AGAGCTGCGTGTCCAGCAAACCGGGTACAGGTCAATCCTACCCTATATCGCGTTATTATTTTACCTGTATTATCATTATTATCATTTATCTCGTATTATTATGACGGATGTTCAAAAAAAGGAATATAGGCAAAATTTTTTTTGTGATATCATATTGACTATTCATATAAAATGTGTTACTATCTTAATGTGCACGTGAACGATGCTGTTTTTACCAATGCTTTTTGTGCTAACCGGAGTACATGTCACCTGGGCTTTCACATAATTTAAACATTGACAATCATTCCGAAGAGAATTTAGATATCCCGTGGCAGGGATACTCTTTACAACAACTAAAGCAGGGGTATCAAGCGTATCAATTGTGATGAACTGATAAACCTGGTATTTTCAAAATTGACATCTAAAGCAAACAGGATGTTTAACGCAACATCAAGAAAAACAAAATACCGATAAACAAGCAAGCAAAACCCCTGAAACGGAATAGCCGGTGTTTTGCTATTAACTAAAGTTAATGTTATGCCTTTAAAACTTTATATTAATATTATGGTAAGGAGGGATAAGTTATGAAAAAAATCAAGGTACTGGCCCTTGTTATTGCACTTGCCATGATAATGGCTGTATTCATTGGATGTACAGGGGCCGGGACAACAAAGGATGGCGAGGCAGGCAAACAAGATGGTATATCTGGACAAAACGGCAAGGGAGCTACTGATGAGCCAGCGGTGGAAATTAAGATGTTATTCCCTGGCGCCCCTCCAAAGGACGAAGCGATGGTCCTGGGAGAGATGAACAAGAAATCCCTGGCGGAGATAAACACGACCTATTCGATAGAATGGGTACCATGGGGCGACTGGGATATGGTTCACAATACTAAACTGCAGTCTGGCGAACCTTTGGACGGAGTACTTATATTTGATCCTCTTTTGGCACAAATGTGGGTTTCAGGTGCTTTCACTCCTTTAAACGAGTGGATTAGTCCTGAAAAAACGCCCGGGCTTTTATCGGTAATACCCCTTGAAGTTTTTGAAGACATGTCCATCGGCGGAAACTACACCTGTTTTCCTTCAATAGTATCATTCCAGAACTGGTACATAGCTGCCAACATTCGAAAAGACCTGCGTGAAAAGTATGGGATGAAGCCCATCACAACCTTGGAAGAGCTGGAAGAATACCTTACAAAAGTAGCTGAAAATGAACCGGATATGGTACCTGCAAGCGCTATTGGCACATTGCAGCACATATATGGCCGTGTAATCGGGTATGTGTTTTTTGCCGGCCCTGGTTACCTGGATGGCGGTATTGCCATGGTTGACCCTGATACCCATAAAGTATCCAATTACCTTGAAAGCGAACATTTCAAATTTACCATCCAGACCAGCCGCCGTTGGTACGAGAAAGGAATTTTCACCCCTGATTCTAACACGCCGAATGCCCCGACCCTTGAGTCAGGACGCACCGGGTTTGCAACACATGACATCACCATGGCTGATAGTTGGAATTACTCCAATACTCTTGAAGGCGTGGAGTTTGAACGGGTTATTATCAACCCGGATGCCATAGGGTTCCGGGATTTTTGGGGCAATAACCTGGTATGCATACCTCACTCGTCCAGGCATCCTGAACGTGTTGTTCGATGGGTCGATTGGCTTTACGGGGATTGGGACAATTACATACTGCTGCTATACGGAATAAAAGGCGTGCATTGGGAATACATGGAAGGTGATACCGAAAGAGTGCAAGTTCCTGCAGGAAAAGATCCCAACGACTATCCCATGTGGCACATGTGGCAATGGGCACAAGGAGCACTTGATCCATTCAGGCCGACCATGAAAGATGACACAATTGCACTCCTCAAGAAATTCCGCAGCATGGATACACCTGTTGTAAAATCCCCCACCTTGGGATTTTATGCTGATTTGAAGCCTGTAGAGGAAGAATGGGCACTAATAAGGGAGGCTTGGGAGAAATACGGGCAGCCTTTAGTTGAAGGGCGCGTGCCGATAGAAGGTAATTATGAAAAGCTGCTGGAGGAAATGAAAAAGGCTGGTGCAGACAAGTTTATTGCCGAGATGCAAAGGCAGTATGATGACTGGCGTGCGTCAAAGGGAAAGTAATAAGGCTTGCATATGATTCTGTCAAGGGGAAAGCCAATTGCCTGGCTTTCCCCGTTATGTAATTCCAATATAAAAAACAAAATAACGTGAATATACCCGGGGGTGGAATTGCTGTCGTGGATAATCCGGTTTATTCAAAGCAAGAGTTATATTTTGCCAACTATAAAAGGGCTTATGATGG
>JAAZDH010000321.1 GCA_012512865.1 Clostridiaceae bacterium
AAGTAATGCTTTATGCAAATGGAATAGAACCGATAAACAAGTATATCAACAAGAAACTTACGAAAAAAGTCCTCAACATGGCTGACATGATTACATTAAGGGAAAAGGCGTCAAAGGAGGAATTACAAAAACTTGGCATAAGCATGCCGCGGATAATTGTTACCGCCGACCCTGTTTTTACCATAGAACCCTGCAGCAAAAGCGAAACCGCGAATATATTCCAGGCGGAAGGCATAGACCTTGATAAGCCCATAATAGGTTTCTCCGTCAGGAAATGGGATGGCTACAAGAACTATACCGGCATCATAGCCAGCATCGCGGATTACGTTGCGGAAACATACGGGGTGATGCCCGTATTCCTGCCAATGCAGCATCCCAACGACCTTCTCATGGTGGAATCAATTGTATCCAGGATGAAACACAAGGGATTCATAATCAAAAACAGGTACAATGCGTCCCAGGTCCTGGGAATAATCTCGCGCATGGACCTCCTGGTAGGTATGCGTCTCCATGCGCTCATATTTGCCGTAAGCCTGGGAATACCGGTGGTCGGGCTTGTATACGAGCCAAAAGTGGAATGGTTCCTGGAATATATAGGACTTAAGCAGCTCTCGGCAGGCGACGTCAAGACCCTCGAGTACGGCAACCTTAAATCCATCGTGGATTATGCATGGGAAAATAAATCCAGTATAAAAGATTACCTGCAAAGCATAACACCAGGATTAAAAGAAAAATCCATAAAGAATGCAGAAATAGCAATCAACGTGTTGTCAAGCTGCAATTTCGAAAATGGTTTTACTTCATAAATAGGGTTTAACTCAAATGGAGCTTAAAATGGAGGAATGCTTGGAAACATGAGAAAAAAGGCGGATATCCTGGGAATTCCAATTGACAACGTGACCATGGAAGAAGCCATGGCTGCCGTGAAGAAGTTTTTAAATGAAGATAAGGTGCATGCCATATATACACCGAATTCGGAAATCATGATGGCTGCCCTGCAAGATAATTCCCTGAAGGAAACTTTAAAAGCAGGGGATTTGCTTGTTCCAGATGGTGCTGGGGTGGTCTTGGCTTCAAAAATCCTTGGGAATGAATTGTCCGAAAGGGTACCGGGTTTTGACCTTGTGAATAACATTTTTAAAATGTCGCCGGAAATGAAACCCTCGTTTTTCCTGCTGGGCGCAAAGCCCGGTGTAGCCGAAGAAGCAGCGGTAAACATCATCAACCGGTTCCCGGACGTGAAAATTGCCGGCTGGCACCATGGTTATTTCTCGGAAAACGAGGAGAATGAAATAATCGAGAAAATTAATTCAAGCGGTGCAGATATATTGCTCGTAGCCCTTGGAGCGCCAAAACAGGAAAAATGGATTCATAAAAACAAGGGCCGGTTCCACAAGGTGAAAATTTGTATTGGCATAGGGGGAAGCCTCGATGTTTTTGCCGGAAAAGCAAACCTCGCCCCTCCCTTTTTCAGGGAGCACAGCCTTGAATGGCTTTACAGGTTATACAAGGAGCCGCGCCGTTTCCGGAGAATGCTTAAAATTCCCAGGTTCCTGCTGATTGCCCTGTATTCCAGGCTGTCCGGGAAGAAATACAATTAGCAACCATGCTAGTATTGTTGATATATCCATCATGCAAGAATCGTTGATATACCCATGTTCACCTATTGCCCTCAGTTTAATTGTTACCCGTGTTATTTCCCGTAGCCGAATCGTCTCCCGTGATTGAGTCGTCTTCGGTATCCTGGTTTTCTTCCGTGGCCTGGCTTTCTTCAGTGGCAGAGCCTTCCCCCGCGGTTGAATCTTCTTCCCCGGATGAACCATCACTTATGGTATAATCGCCCTTTACAAGAACCCATGCCTTTGATACAGCCCTTATTCCCCTGCCGTCATCCCTGGAAATTAAAAGCAGATGATTCAAGGGCACTATGTCATTAGTGACAAGATTGTTTCTAACACCATCCGTCGTGATATCAGCGAGCCCGTCACCTTTTTCCCCTGCTATGGCAAGTGCTTTCCCCGACCTGAGGATTATCTCCGCACTTTCACCTAACGTCATGACTTGTCCCGGCTCCAGTTCAACCACTCCGAATTTTGCGAATTTCATAAGGTCTTCAACCTGCTCGTTTAAATTGTGTATATCCTTCGCTAACTCAAATATTTTACCGGCCAGTGCATCAATAACCTCGTTAACATCATCGCTTTCCGCCTCCTTCAGTTCTGACGCAAGCCGCGAAAGCCTGGTGTTTATTTCTGCAGAAAACTTCGCAAGCTCCAGGTCTACATAACTCTTTGTAACAATGGGATCCTCATCGCTGCCCGGTTCGGGTGCGGTACTACTAGCATCACTGCCGCTTACCAGCAAAGTACTGGATAATACTACAAGTATAAATAAAAAAATATACAGGTGTTTTTTCGTGTTTTTCAAACTGCAGGATAAACTGGAAATCTTCATCTTTTGTGACCCCCATATATTTATAAATCAACCAGTCCCAAACTTATGTATAGCGCCTCATTTACTTGTTCCATCAGTTTATCGTCAAGATGTCCTATTTTTTCTTTAATCCTCCTCTTATCAATTGTCCTTATCTGTTCCAGGAGTATTACGGAATCCTTTTGAAGCCCATAATCCTTTGCACTGATTTCAACGTGCGTGGGCAGCTTTGCCTTGTTGATTTGCGATGTTATTGCCGACACAATAACAGTCGGGCTGAATTTATTCCCAATATCATTCTGTATAACCAATACAGGCCTGATACCACCCTGCTCGGAACCAACAACAGGACTTAGATCGGCATAAAACATATCTCCTCTTCTTATTACCACTTCCTAATCCAACTCCCTAAGCCTTTCTTCGTATTTTAGCTGCAAGTCGTTATCTGCATCAAACCACATTTCAGACAGCCTTATATTTATCTCAGCCATTTCCTGATAACCCCTCATAAGCTTGTCTCTTACCTCGATTCTCCTTCTTTCTCTTATATAAAGCCTTATCGTTTTCCTGACAAATTCGCTCCTGTTTGTTTTCTCCATGGAAACTATGGAATCCACTTCCTTCAGAAGCTGTTCCGGAAGACTGATTTGTATTTTGCGCGACTCTGCCAAAATTACCCCCCCCACTCCCAGGTTAATATAGCCGGACT
>JAAZDH010000040.1 GCA_012512865.1 Clostridiaceae bacterium
ACAAGGAGGTATTACTTTATGAAAAAAGCAAGACGTTGTATTTTACCAGTATTAATTGTGTTGCTATCCTTAATGGTGATTGCAACGGGATGTGTTGTAAAGGAAATCGGTTCCGGGCAAGGCCAGGAAACAAGTCAAACCTCCAAACAGGCAACAACATCACAGACTCAGCCGAAAGTCGAACCGCCAGTAAAATTAAAAATGTTTTTTGGAGATGCCGGAATAGCTTTTCCAAGCGACGTAGATAAAAGCGACAATCCATTCCTCAATATCATTGAGAAAGCTGCCAATGTAGATTTAGAAATGATTCAACCGGTATATGCGGACTTTCAAACAAAATTTAACTTAATGATGGCTTCAGGCGAAATACCTGATATAGTACATTGCTGGTTCCATTCTGATATTGACAAGTATGGGGCTGAAGGCGCATTTTTAGATTGGGAACCGTTAGTACAGAAATCAGCTATACTATCAAAAATTTACAACAAAGACATGCTTGATATGTCGAGGACAAGCGACGGAAAAGTCTACAAACTATACACATTAGGTAATGATAACCCTAATGGAACATATGCAAGATTAGACCTTATTCAGGAGGTATGGGGCGACAAGATGCCGATTACGCCTAATGATTGGTATGACGTGATGAAAAAAGTTAAGGAAAAATATCCTGATTCTGTTCCACTCTCAAGTGGAGGCGGTTTCATGATGATGGATATGTTCTTCAAAGCTTTTGGTGCGCAGGTGGACGGTAATGGCGTAAAATTACAGACAACAGATGACAATAAATATATTTGGGCTTTTGAATATCCTAAAATGAAGGATGCAATTTTATTCCACAGGAAATTATATGAGGAAGGACTCCTTGATAAAACTTTTATAACAAATACGTCAGCCGAATTTACCAACAGGATAAACGAAAAGAATGCGATGATCTGGCGTGGCGACTCTGCAGCAGTTCTAGGCCGGCAACAGGAATTTGCTAAATTAGGGAATACGAACGCGATAGTTGGATTCGTTAATAATCCGATAGCAGAAGGGGTAGATCCTAAATTAGCATACTGGGCATTTTCACCTTTAGGGTGGCACATAGTCTCCATTTCATCTAAATCACAAAATCCTGATGCTGCAGTAAGGGTAATCGAAACCTTACTGGATTATGACATTTGCAAACAAATATCATGGGGACGCGAAGGAATAGAATACTACGTGCGTCCTGACGGGACAAGACTTGTGGACACAGAAGCAAGTTCCAAAACATATTACAGAAATGCATATACGTTTATGAGGCAATACTGGTACCAGGAAGGTATGGATGTTAGGATGGCTACTGTACTTCCTACTTTGGATGCGACACAAGCTTCAAAGTTTAGGGAAGCATGGCAAAAAGGTATTGAAATCAGAAACAAGGAATCAGCAATGGTACCAATAATAACACCGGCTAGTTTTATTCCAACAATTGCGGAACTTGCTCCAAAAATGGATGAAGCACGTGAAGAATCCAAGGTAATAATGTATAAGGCTGTTATGGGAGAAATATCAATGGAAGAATATGATATACAAGTTAATGCCTGGTTGCAAAAGTATAAATATATTGCAGATGAATATACCAAGGAATTACAAGAAGTCATCCAGGAACGCGGAGATGAAAAGATTTACAAGACAAATTAAACAAGACAAATAAAACAAATAAAATTGAAGTTTAATAAAATTATACAACTTATATATAACGATAAGTCATTAATTAAGTCATGTTAAATAATAAAGAAGTATTAGTCCCAGGGGATATGACGTGGATAAAAGTTAGGAAATTACCTGGAGAAAAGTCATATCCCCTTGAAGCAAAATGTTATTTTGCAGCAAGGTTACGGAGGTGATAATAATAGCAGAAATGGGCCAGGTTAAAGCATTACGACAAGCAGGGACAATAAAAAAAATAGGATATAAAAAAAATGAAAAGATGAATTTTTTGCCAGGCAGGGATATACCAATATATTTACTACTTGCGCCTGCAGTAATATTGCTATTAATTTTTCACTATATCCCAATTTACGGAATTGTAATGGGTTTCCAAAATTATAGCCCTTTTAAAGGAGTAATGAAAAGCGAATGGGTAGGATTATACCATTTTAAAAAATTCCTGACAGATGCAAGCTACTGGAGAGTAATGAAAAATACGGTAATAATCAATATTTATTCTCTGATTTTTGCTTTTCCTGCTCCAATTGTATTTGCTTTACTTTTAAATGAAATAACCAATATGAAATTTAAAAGAACAGTACAAACAATAAGCTATCTTCCATATTTCATATCTTGGGTTGTTACGGCGGGACTTGTTATATCAATACTCTCACCTACAACCGGGGTAGTCAATATTGCTTTAAACAAAATTTTTGGTATACAGCCGATTTACTTCATGATAAAAAAGGAATACTTCAGGACCATATTGATTTGTTCGGGCATATGGAAGGGAATCGGAATGTCATCTATATATTATCTTGCGACAATAAGCAATATTGATCCAACATTATACGAAGCTGCAACAATAGATGGTGCTAACAAATGGAGACAAACATGGCATATTACTCTACCAGGATTGTATTCCATTATTACCGTATTATTATTGCTCCAGATTGGAAGTCTTTTAAGTATAGGATTCGAACAAATTTTCCTACTTTACAACCCAATGGTGTATGAAGTTGCGGATGTTATAAGTACTTATACTTACAGACTAGGTATTGAAGAGACACAGTTCAGTGCGACAACAGCAATTGGATTTACTCAATCAGTAGTGAATTTTATATTACTGTATATTGCAAATAAAATTGCAAGAAATATTGCAGGATGGTCTGTGTGGTAATTTGTGTGGTAATTATAATATAAGTTATAAGTAATTATAAAAAATAAGTAATTATAAAAAATAAGTAGGCGGAAAGGTATAAACAATGATTAAGTCAAAGAGTAGAATTATTTTTGAAGTATTTAACTATACAATCATGATATTGTTTTGTATGGCTATTATACTCCCATTTATGCATATAATAAGTGTATCATTAAGTAACAGGGAAGCCCTGATTAAGATGAATGTAAGTTTTTGGCCAAAGGGCTGGGCATTTCAGGCATATAAAGACATATTAGTCGACAAGATATTTTTAAGGGCTGTAGTAAACACTATTCTTGTAACAATATGTGTAACTGTATTGAATTTAGTAATTGATATAATGGCCGCATATGCTTTTTCAAAAAAATTTTACGGGAAGAGTTTTTTTAATTATTACTTTGTTATAACCATGTACTTTTCAGGAGGTTTAATCCCCTTCTATTTACTGGTGACAAAATACCTGCACCTCCAGAATACATACTTTTCTCTTATACTTCCTGCACTAGTAAATGTTTTCTATATTATTGTAATACGTACCCAGATACAAGCAATTCCTGCGAGTCTTACGGAAGCTGCCATAATCGACGGGGCAACCCAATCGCAAGTGCTTTTCAGGGTAGTTGTTCCATCCATTATACCTACAATTGCTGCCATAGGGATGTTTATTGCCCTTGGTACCTGGAACAGCTGGTTTAATGTAATGATTTTTATAAATGATAACAAGTTATGGACCCTTCAGTATTTTTTGAGAAAAATTGTCACGGAAAAAATGCTTACTTCAAGTATGAGAGAATCCTACCAAAGAATGCTGGAGCTAGGAACGGTAGAAATAACTCCCGAAAATTACCAGATGGCTGCCATTGTTCTTGTTGCTCTGCCAATTGTCTGCATATACCCATTTGTTCAGAAATATTTTGTTAAGGGAATTCTAGTAGGTTCCGTAAAAGAATAATGTAAAAGAATAACATAAAAGAAAATAATATTAATATTACAAAAATTTAATGTATAACTGGTCATAACATAAATAAGAAACAATCCATCTGATATTCTAAAATCAAAGGATGGATGTTTGTAAAAGTAACTTCCAAATTTCTCATTTCCTATGATTTGTAAAACTTATTTCCGCTATCTATAAATTTGGGGTGGAATTTACTTTTTCAAATGAGGACAAATCACCCTTCATACCCTGATGTATATAACGTGAAAAAGATTACTTTTCATTTGTATTTATTTTTGATATAATGGGGAAAAATGCAAAGGAGTCGGATATATGAGTGGGGATCAAATTCAAATTCTTGTAGCAATGTGCGTGTACCTTGCGTGTGTCATCGTGATAGGCCTATACTATATGAGGACGGCAAGTAAAAGCTCCGATAATTATTTCATCGGCGGCAGAAAACTGGGTCCCTGGATAGCGGCCATGAGCGCAGAGGCTTCAGATATGAGCGGCTGGCTGCTGATGGACTTCCGGGTGTTGCATACTGGTTCGGCTTTAGTGATGCTGCCTGGACTGCTATCGGGCTTGCGGCCGGAACTTACATAAACTGGCTTGTCGTTGCAAAGAGACTTCGCAGGTATACTACCCTGGCGGGCAATGCCATAACCATACCGGAGTTTTTAAGCAACAGGTTTAAAGAAAACAAGAAGATTATCCTGGCAATAGGCTCGCTATTTATCCTGGTGTTTTTCACCGTTTATGCAGCAAGCTGCTTTGTTACGTTCGCAAGCTGTTCAGTGCATTGTTCGGAATGCAGTACCAGACTGTCATGATAATAGGTGCGATAATAGTTATCCTGTATACGTTTCTTGGAGGTTTTCTTGCAGAAAGCGCCACAGACTTCCTGCAGGGGATCGTCATGATTATTGCTCTTTGTGTGGTTTTGACCGTTGGAGTGGTTGCTGCCGGCGGGATCCCGGCAATTCTTGGCAATATAAAATCGATCCCGGGCTTTTTCGACTTTTTGGCATAGCCCAGCCCCAACTGGCAGCGGACGGCGTCCAGCAGCTAGATGCGGCAGGGAAGCCCTTATTCGGACTGGCCGGGAAATATGGCCTGCTGACGATCATATCCACCTTATCATGGGGACTCGGTTATTTTGGCATGCCCCAGGTTCTTTTGAGGTTCATGGCGATAAACAAGTCTGCCGAGTTGAAGAAATCGAGACGCATAGCAATAATTTGGTGCATTATTTCGCTGTTTGCTGCTGTTGGGATCGGGCTGATAGGAAGATCGCTGTATCCCGCTGAACTGCTTACACGGAGTGAAGCTGAAAACATATTCATCATTATGTCCACCGGATTGCTCCCTGCATTTCTGGCAGGCATAATCATGTCAGGCATCCTTGCTGCTACGATGAGTTCATCTGACTCGTACCTGCTTATCGCTTCATCGGCGCTGTCACGCGATATTTACAGGGGAATATTTAAAAAGGATGCTACCGACAGGCAGGTAATGCTTATGTCGAGCATAACATTACTGCTCGTTGCGTTATTCGGGATAATCATAGCCCTGGATGAAAACAGCGTTATCATCTTCAAGGTGGTATCATTTGCATGGGCAGGCTTTGGAGCTACATTCGGACCTATTATATTGTTCTCAATTGTTCTGGAAAAGGGCGACAAGGGCAGGTGCAATCGCAGGTATGCTCGCCGGCGGCGGTATGGTATTTATATGGAATATGCTAATTTCGCGTCTTGGCGGCGTATTCGCCATATATGAATTATTCCCGGCATTCGTATTCTCATGCATAGCCATCGTTATCGTATCGCTATTGACGAAAAAACCGGGCCAGGCCATACTGGACGAATTTGAGGCGGCAAAGGCATATGAATGCTGATGCTATGCTGATGCAGGAGTATTTGCTGATGCTATGCTGATGCAGGAACATTTGTAAAGCTGTACAATAAGTTAATTTATTCATTTATTAATCGCTAAAATTGCTAAACACAAGAAGAAATGCCAAGCACAAGAAAGAAGAGCAACTTAAGTCTGGGACAAGGGGACAGGAAGAGCGGCTTAATGCACCTGCCCCCTTGATATTTTAATAAAAGAAAATATTGATTTTGCTAAAAATCTTGAAAATATAGAATTAAGGATATGATGAGAAGGGAATATTTCAATTTATGATTAATTTTAAGAATAATGATATAAAACATGAGAAGAATAATCCAAAACATAAGGAGAAAAATAACCTAAAATATAAAGCAGTCATTTTTGACTTTGACTATACATTAGCAGACTCATCAAGAGGTGTATATGAGAGTGTTTACTATGCTCTCAATAAAATGGGTTATTCTTGTCCGGGATATGAAGAGGTATGTAAAACCATAGGATTGCATTTAAGCCAGACATTTGCCGTGCTGACCGGTAATGAAAACAATGATGATGCAACTAAGTTCAGGGATTATTTTAAAGAAAGAGCAGACCAGGTAATGGCAGAAAAAACAATTATCTTTAATGAAGTCAGACCGGCTTTTGAGTATTTTGTATTGAAGAGGATAAAGTGCGCTATTGTATCAACAAAATTTAGGTATAGAATTAAAGAATTTGAAGAATATGAACCCTTATATATCATAGAGAATTTAGGTGAGATGATAGGATTCTTTGGATGAAAAAGGTTAACATAAGTCAATGGTACAGGAAGTGTTACTTCGTTTCTTTGAACGTCGATTATATATGAATCTATGAAAAACTGGGTTTGGAAGGAAAACTTATTAGAAAAGGGATAGAAAGTCTTCGAAATGTATTTATAAAAAGAAAATTCCAGAAACCCAATGACATGTTCTCGCAGAAGTAAGATTGTACAACCAGGTTAACAAATAATTGTTGGAGACTTTTATGGAGAGAAAGACCCGGTATACAAAGAGAATGCAAGAACTAATGAATACGGAGAATCTCTATATTGATGAAATTATGTACAAGCTAATTCCCAAAGCGTACAACTACGGCTATGTCTCATTAGATAAGATTGAAAATGATGTGATTCAATTAGGGCTTTCCATGGACATTATAACAACTGAATTTCTTGAAATTGATGATAGTGAAGATGAAGATGAAGATGAAGATGAAGTAGACAATGACTTAAGAGAAAATTTACTTAAAGATTAATGAAAGTCTTTATATAAAGATTTATGTAGATATTTATGAAAACTTGTGACCCGGTAAGAAGCCGCGTCGTGTATTAGGTAAAAGGAACTAATATGCAAAAGATACTAATAGGTAAAAGGTGCTAATAGGTAAGCGGCATTAAAAAGCACTAACAAACACTAAAAAACACTAAAAGGCACTAATACAAATGAAAGGGGGAAAAGCATGGATGACAAGCAGATCGTTGATTTATATTGGGTGCGATCTGAAAAAGCCATAACGGAAACTGCGAACAAGTATGGAAAGTATTGCTATTACATAGCGTACAATATCTTATACAACAATAATGACAGTGAAGAATGTGTAAATGATACCTATCTGAAGGCTTGGAATGTAATTCCGCCGCAGAGGCCGAACAAGTTATCGACATTTCTAGGGAAAATCACTCGCAATCTTGCCTTGGATAGATACAGATATAATAGCAGGGAAAAACGCAGAGGTAGTCAAGTCCCGCTTATAATTGATGAACTTGCGGAATGCATTTCCGCAACAGGTAATATCGAGCATATCATCGATGAGATGGTACTTGTTGATTGCTTAAACCGTTTTCTTGCCATGCTGCCTGCTGAAACGCGTAAAATCTTCATGCGCCGCTACTGGTATTTCAGCCCTATTAAAGATATTGCAAAAGATTTTTCCATCAGTAAAAGTAATGTTAAAATGACCTTGCTTCGTGCAAGAAACAAATTGAAACAACTCTTGGAGAAAGAAGGTATTGAAATATGAATCAGAAACTAATTTTGAATGTGCTTGGCCAGGTGGATGATAAATTTATTGAAGAAGCTACCCCAGCTGAACTTGTTAAGAAAACTCCAGTTGTATTACATTCTTTTAGATTTATAAGCAAATTAAAGACAGCACTGATAGCTGCTTTGATTATGTTATTCACTTTTATCACTGTTACGGCAGCAATGCATATCTATAATATATTCATTATCAACCGGGATACTGAATTGCCATCCTATGAAGTAACCGCAGAACTTAAAAAACAGAAAATTTCTGCGGACGCATTAAAAGATTTAAGAATAAAGCCTTACCAGGCTTACAAGGCAAACTATGCCGAGGTGGAAGACTATCTTGGTGTAGACTTGCTGATTAGTGAACGACTTGAAAATGCGTTATTAGGCGAGGGCGTGGACATTCAAGGTTCTTACGCCGCCGGGGAAAAACCGATTACATCCATTACGCTTTCCAGCAGGCATAGCCCTGGGGAGATGATGTCCGGATATATTAATATGATGGTATATATGTCTATCGGTACTTCCAAAACCTATGAGCAGATCACTCAAATTCTAAAGCCGGAATTACCAGGGAAGGAAGCAGCCCTTTTCGCATATGTCAGCGAAACAAACGGTATTGCTGCTAAATTCGCCGTTTATGAATCAATTGGACGGGCAAGCGCATATTTCGTTGATAACGGTATTTTTTACAGCATTACTATTGGCGGCTTTGTTAAAGAAGATAATGTTGACGTTACCAGGTGTCTAAAGGAATTGATTGACACATTTCAGCGGCCCCCTTAGGTATGGTCATAAACTTGCCTGCAGTATTTAGCATGCCTGGATTGGTGATGCTCTCGAACCCCAGGTCTTTCATGATTGAAACAACATCAGGATGCTCCTTGCATATTTCGTAGACGCTCTTGGATAAATCAATAACTGAACCCATGTTACTGCCTTCTTTGAATACATTTTCCCTGAGAAGCTGAAACAGCATTCACCGCGCGGCTTCTCAGCATTTATCCGGTATCTGTAGACTTATTGTTTTTTTATAACGTCGCTTACCAAGGAAAAGGTTATTTTCATCAACATTACTGGAAATCGATTGGCTGATAGGGAAAACCCTATTCTACGTATATCATTTTTCTTGTCATTCCGCCGTCCACAACCAGGTTAATGCCTGTAACAAAATTATTTTCCCTGGCCGTCAAATAAAGGCAGGTACATGCAATATCACTGGGTTTTCCAACACGCCTTGACAGGTGCTGTTCATGGTCAATTTGCCTTAATTTTGTGTAATCTCCTGTTTCAATCCAACCCGGGGAAATTGCATTAACGGTAATACCATCTTGGCTTAATGAAGCTGCAAGCGCGTGCGTGAGTGCAACAATCCCACCCTTTGAAGCAGCATAGGCTTCCGAGCCCGGCTCGGACATAATGGCCCGGGTGGAGGCAATATTTACAATAGACCCGCCTTCCGTGTTATTCCGCATATATTTTGCCGCTTCACGGGAGCACAGGAAAACACTCCTCAAGTTCGTATTTATAATGTCGTTCCATTCTTCTGCTGCTAAGTCATAAGGCGACTTTGAAACAAATTTTCCTACATTATTAATTAAGATATCTATACGCCCGTACGTATTACAGGCTGCTTCCATTAACCGAACGATATCTACCTCCAATCTAACATCTGTTTGGACGAATAGGGCCTTTCCGCCGTTTTCTTTAATCCTGGCGGCTGTTTGGGCTCCTGCAGTTGCGTCTATGTCCGCAACTACCACCTTTGCTCCCTTTTCCGCATAATGAAAAGCGATTTCCTTCCCGATTCCATTTCCAGCTCCTGTTATAATCACTGTTTTATTCAAAAAATCCATGGCATTGACACACCCCTTGTTAAGTTTCGTCAATATTTACAATGCAATTGTAATCGAACAACCGTTCCCTGTCAAGTAAGAAGTTAAGATAAGCCTTCATCCCGGTGACTGAAGTCATAGGCTTTTGGCCAAGTCTTTGTAAAAAATCTGTACCAAGCCTTTGGACTGCAAGGCCGAATAGTATTGACAGCAGCATTAGGATTAAGAATAATAAGAATATAAATATACAAGTATACAAGAGTATAAGCAAAGAATGTACTGGATATAAAAAATAGTATTGGAAAAGAATGTATGAAAGAGAAGTGTATAAGAGAAGAATGTATTAAAGCAATGGGAATATACAAGGAGAATGGGGATGCTATGATGAATCGAAGGAGGTTACGTGAATTAACCGGCTTTTATGAAAATGAGCTGTGTGCCAATATTTTACCCTTTTGGCTGGAGAGATGCCACGACGAGAAAAATGGAGGATATTTCAACTGCTTCGACAACCTCGGACGTCATCTTGTCAGCCGCGACAAGTATACCTGGTCCCAGGGACGATTTGTATGGATGTGGTCGAAGCTGGCTGCCAGCACATGTTCCACCTTTACCCAAAAACAACGCAGTGAGTTTTTAAAACTCGCCAGGAGCGGGCGGGATTTTCTCTATAATCACTGTCTTGCAGGTAAGGATGACTACCGGTGCGTTTTTTTAATGGATGAAACCGGCACACCCAAGGTTATAGAAGGATACGATCGCCTGGACATGAGCATTTATGCTGACTGTTTTGTTATGGCAGCCTTTGCCCGGTATGCCCAGGCGGCTGATGACATCCAATCTTATCATTTTGCTAAAAAGCTTTATCAGTCGGCTCTAGCCCGGTTAAAAGATGGCAACTATTCCACGTTTCCTTACATTCTTCCTTCTCGTTATCGCGCCCATGGCATACCAATGATCTTTACAAATGTTACCGCTGAGCTTTACTATTCTGCGACAAGCTTTGATCCTGAATACCTGCCTGCCCTTAAGGAGAACCTTCAATTTTTCTCTGATGATGTGCTGGGGAATTTTGTGGATAAAGACAACGTACTGCATGAGGTTATAACAGCAGATAACAGGTTCTTTACCCGCCCGCTGGGATGGCATGTCAATCCTGGCCATGTATTGGAGGACATGTGGTTCCAGGCAGAAGCAGCTGACATTTTGGGGAGGAAGAATCTGATAGAAAAACTTGTTGAAATCACCAGGAAAACGCTAGTAACCGGGTGGGATTATGAGTATGGTGGGATTTTGCATTTTTGTGCCCCTGGAGGGGGTGCTCCGCAAGAAAGCCAGGAAATTGACGGAGAAGAGCCCATGTTCAAGCAACTGCAGGAGGGTTGGGGGGACAAGCTTTGGTGGGTTCATTCTGAGGCATTGTATACAACCTTGTTGTTCTATTATAAAACTTCGGACCCGGTATTTCTGGAGTGGCATGACAGAATAGCTGATTACACTTTTGAAAAATTCCCAAACCCTGACAAGGAAATACGTGAATGGGTGCAGATACTTAGGCGGGACGGAACCCCGCAAGAAAAAGTCGTAGCGTTACCGGTAAAAGATCCCTACCATATAACGCGAAACCTGGTTATGATTATTGAACTGCTGTCATTAATTCGCAACAGAAGTACTGTATAGTATTTTTCAATTTTGTATCTTGACAAGAAAAAAATCAAAAAACGATTTGTCTTATTCTACTAGACGTTTACAATCAAAATTAAGATAATAAATCCTTAAATTCGTATTTCTTTCAGCAAAAAAAACCAATAACGGTTGTTTTCTCCATGGCTTTATCGGTTTTGACGGTTGTTTGCTGTTTGATTATATTTTCTATTATGTTATAATAACGTTTAATGGTTATAAAAGGAACGAGAGCTGCTGTTTACTGTGAGCTGCAGCAAAGACGAGAGCATTCACGTTTGTTAGCTTGTATAGAGTTGCCAAAGTAAGCAAACAAGCGCAGAAATATGCAGCTCGGGTCGAAATGAAGAAGTGATGAATGCAATAGAGGAAGAATACAACAAGGGAAGAGAATATAATAATGCAATCAAATGACCATGGTAATCATAATAATATAGACATATGCAGCGGGCCGCTGTTTAGCAAGATATTAATTTTCGCGTTGCCGATCATGGCAATGAACTTATTGCAATTGCTGTTTAATGCTGCGGATATGATAGTTGTCGGTCACTTTTCTGGCAAGGAGGCACTGGCTGCGGTAGGTGCCACGGCTGCCCTTATAAACCTTCTGGTTAACACGTTCATAGGATTGTCGGTGGGCACGGTCGTAACCGTGGCGCAGGACTATGGTGCCGGACGAATCCTAGGTTTGAGGGATTCGGTTCACACTTCCATAGCTATAAGCATAATAAGCGGGCTGGTTGTAATGGTGGCGGGATTGGCTCTTTGCAAGCCGATGCTGGTTTTAATGGGCACCCCTGAGGATATACTGGATCTCTCGGTACTATACATGAAAATTTACTTTATGGGAGTGCCTGTCATGATGGTATACAACTTTGGTGCAGCCATCCTGCGTGCCGTGGGAGACAGCCGGCGACCGATGTATTACCTGGTTATTTCAGGGATTGTAAACGTAATACTCAACCTGTTCTTTGTGATTGTGCTGCATATGAGCGTTGATGGTGTAGCATGGGCTACGGTCATATCCCAGACCCTGGCCATGATACTGGTTTTAGCCTGCCTGATTCGGAGCAATGAAGGCATACGCTTTATACCCCGGCAGATGCGCATTGATAGGCAAAAGTTGAAGGAAATTGTGAGGATTGGCCTGCCTGCGGGTATGCAGAGTCTATTGTTCTCCGTTTCCAATGTAATGATCCAATCAGCGGTCAATTCCTTTGGCTCCACCATGGTGGCAGCCAGCTCTGCCGCAAGCAATATAGAAGGGTTTGTCAGTACCACGGTGAATGCCTATTACAATGCGGCTATTACTTTTACCGGGCAAAACATGGGAGCAAAGAAGTATGACCGGATTGACACAATTGCAAAAATATGTACGGTATTAATCTTTGCTTCATGGATTCTCATGAGTGGCGCTACATTGTTCTTTTGCAGGCCACTGCTTAGCATGTACACGTCCGATCCCGAGGTCATCGAGCTTGGTATGTTGCGTTTGAAAGTCATAATAGCCACATATTTTACCTGCGGCGTGATGATCGTATTTCCAGGGCTGTCCCGCGGCATGGGTTATTCAGTGCTGCCCATGATTTGCACGTTGATTGGAGCCTGCCTAATGCGTATCGTTTGGCTGAAAACGATTTTTACCTGGTATCCCACGGTGGTTGTGCTTTTTGCCTGTTATCCTGTTACCTGGGGATTGGCAGGGCTCGGCCAGGTAGGTATCTTCTTTTACGCACGGCACAGGATTAGGAAAAAGGCAGCGATTGTAACCGAATCCGGCACGCATGCATTGTATTGTCCATAAAAGATAAAGTGAGCATAAAACGAACATAAAATGAACATTAAACAAACATTAAATAAAACAAGGCAGGAAGACATGGTAAGGCAGGGAATCATAAAAAAGAAAACCGGTATGGATTTACCGGGACTTATATTTATAGTTGCGGCTGCAGCATTATTCGGGGTATTGCCTGTATTTGCAAAAACCGTATTATCTCGAGGTACAAGTTCCTTGTCCCTTGTATTCATACGCTACTCTCTTGCGTTGATTTTTACCGCCATTATCATGCTGGTATCGAAAATACCCTTTAAAATAACACGGCGGCAAATGATACACCTGTTTTTTTTCGGTACTTGTGGCGTCGGGCTGACTTCATTTTTATTAACATCATCCTACTTGTATCTTCCAATAGGGATTGCAACCATGCTCCATTTCTCTTACCCATTTTTCGTAGCCGTGATCATGGCTTTTTTCAAAGAAAAATTTACACTCGTTAAAGCTACTGCAATTATTCTTGCCATAGGCGGCATGGCGCTTATGACCGATTTTCGCGGGATTGTAAAACCAGTTGGTATAATTCTTGCCGTACTATCCGGGCTTAGCCTTGCGGTGTATATTGTAGCGGTGAATAAAAGCTCTATTAAATCTCTCCATCCATTCACGGTTTTCTTTTATACCAGCTTTTGCTCATCGGTCCTGCTCGGATTTGCGGTTTTTGCATGGAATAACTTTACCTTGCCAGCGGAAATGCTGGATTGGACTTACATCGGGATAATAGCTCTTTTCTGCACATCAATATCCTACTCGCTGTTGACTGCCGGGGCGCAAAGGGTTAATTCAACAACCACTTCCATTGTCAACATGCTTGAACCGCTGGTAAGCATCTTGGCCGGTGCTATTTTCCTCAATGAAACCCTATCCGCAAAAACTGTCATGGGTTGCATCCTTGTTTTTTCGGCAATTGTAATGATTGTGCTGAAGAAAAGAGCTTGCGATTTAATATAAGAGGGGGTAATAGGGTTGAAGCTTATTTCGTGGAATATTGGATTCATTAAACGCTGCATTGGCAGGTGCCTCTGAACGGGCCGTGCTAAGTCGTGGAGTCCTGGATTCTATCGCAGAGAATAATCCGGAAGTTATTGCCTTGCAGGAAACAAAGCTGCCAAGCGACGGGCCTTCCAAGAAACAGCTGGACATTTTAAATGAAATGTTCCCGGGGTATAAAATCGCCTGGAACAGCTCGGTGGAACCTGCACGCAAAGGTTATGCCGGCACCATGTTTTTATACAAGGATAATTTAAAGCCGAGGGTAAGCTTTCCCAAAATCGGCGCGCCTGGCACCATGGATTTTGAAGGCAGGATTATTACTTTGGAATTTAAAGATTTCTACCTGACACAAGTATATACCCCCAATGCAGGAGAAGACTTGGGTCGTTTAAAGGACCGGCAGGTTTGGGATGTTAAATACGCTAACTACCTTGAAAAGCTGGATAAAGAGAAATGTGTTGTTGCAGCAGGCGATTTTAACGTAGCCCACAGGGAAATCGATTTGGCTCATCCCGAGAGCAATCATAATACAGCCGGATTTACCGATGAGGAGCGCGAAGGCTTTACGAAACTTCTAAAGAGAGGTTTTACGGATACGTTTCGCTACATAAATGGAGATATAACGGGGGTTTATTCCTGGTGGTCCCAGCGAATTAGAACAAGCAAAATTAATAATTCAGGTTGGAGAATTGACTATTTCCTGGTGAGCAACAGGATTGCAGGCCGGGTACTAAGGTCTGAGATGATTGATTCGGGGCCAAGGCAAGACCATACGCCTATACTGCTGGAAATAGGTTTGCAGGTGTGATTTGATACTTGTAAGCTTGTCGAATATGATATTGCGCCAAGCGCAGGTTTTCCATACAGCTATTTTTCCATACTTCGATTTTTTCGGCCTGAACCGGATTTTTTCACGACTAAAAATATGAGGGCAGGCAAGCGAGGTGGTGATTTTGTTTTTTAAATTACAGCTGTGCAGAAAACACTTTAATTTCAAAGGCAGTTGAGGGCGATAATATAACATTGCACTGTATACATTTTCCCATAAGTCTTGAACATCATCCTTAAAAGGACGGCGGAGAAATTAAAGTTTTCGGGCTTAATAATATCAAATATGAAAAAGAAATAAAAAAACAGGATAGGTTAACCATAGGAGACGGAATTTATGTGTAGCCCATTACGATAAGTTTCAATTATATACCGGGAAAAAAAGCAAACAAAGCAAGGAAATCGTATCACATATTTACTTAAATTTATTTACTTAATTACGTTTGGCAATAAATGCAAAAGCCTAAAGCCCTTAAAAATGGTGCTATTAGTGGAATTAATAAAATTAAAAAATTTTTTTTTAAAAAAGAAGAATATTGTATTTTTGCATAGAATGTATTATAATATTAAGTAAAACGTATTCATTAACTAGGTGATAGTGATGAGGGAAATGAGCAGAACGACAGTAAAAGACATAGCAAATGCCTTGGGTATCTCTGTTGGAACAGTGAGCAAAGCCCTGACAGGGAAAAAAGGTATAAGTGAGGAAACAAGAGAAACTGTGCTGAAAACTGCTAAGAGCTTAGGATATAAGGTGAACCGTGTAGCGCAAAGCCTAGCTAGGAATCCCATTTATATAGGTATTCTAGCTCCCAGTGTTTGGCCGGAATATTATGGGAGCCTTCAAGAAGGCATAAAAAGGGAACTTGACATACTGAATGATAATAATGTAATAAGTATATATAAGTATGTTTCCAGTTTATATTCCGGGGAAGAAATAAAGAATGCTATTGATGCTTTTATCAATGAGGGAGTAGATGCAATAATCATATGTCCAGCCTTCGATTCCAGTTATATTGATTGTTTGGACAGGTTGGATCAGTTAAACATCCCTGTTGTACTCTTAGGAACTGACTTTCCCAAAGGGAAACGTTTAACATGTGTTAGATCAGATGCTAATACTGCAGGAAAATTGGCGGGCGAATTTATTAAATACCTTATGCCAAAAGGTTCTATGGCGGTTGTATTAATTGGTAATAAGGACATGCAGGATCATAAAGAAAAAGCAAATAGTTTTATACAGGAACTTGAAAAGGACAACTATAAGGTGGGTTATGTTTATGAGACACAGGATGAGCCTGAAGTGGCTTATTATTTAACGTGCAAAGTACTTAGGGAGATACATGATATAGGCGGAATATATGTAGCAACGGGAAACTCTGTAGCTGTTTGTAAGTGTATTGCAGAACATAATATGGCGGGAAAGGTTAAGGTCATTGCTACCGATATTTTCCCGGATATTGCAGTTTATGTTGAACAAGGAATTATTCATGGCCTAATATATCAGGATCCAGTAACACAAGGAAGAATTGCTGTTAAGGTCATTTACGAGCATCTTACCCAGAGAAAAGTCTGCGAACAAAATATATTTGTGCAGCCACAGCTAGTTTTGCGAAGCAACTTTCGAAGCTTTTTATAAAGATAAAAATTGTTTACATAAAAATCTTGAAAATTTAAAGGGGAATTTGGTGGGATTATGAGTGCTTTTAAAGAATGGAGAGGTTTTAATATTGCAAAAAGGTGTGAAAAAATTAAACGGGCTTATAATCTTGAGGAACTGAGGACACCGGATGATTTTCCAATCGTCATTAATACTCCATGTTATTTTGGCTTTGGTAATAATCCTATGCCTCCCGATTATTGGACCAACCCTGCCAGTATGGTAGATTACCAGGAAAAAGGTTTTGAAAAACACCTTGCTAATGTAAATGATGATACTATACCGTACTTTATGCCCTGGTTCGGAACAGGCGTAATAGCCTCTGCTTTTGGGTGCAAAATTAAAGAAGCTTCGGGGTTCGGAGATGATCCTGCGGTTGTAAGTACATGTATAGAAAATGTAAAGGATATTGCAAACCTGAAGATACCTGATCCATATAAAGATGGATTAATGCCGGTAGTCTTAAAATTTATTGATTATGCTGTGCAGCATAGTGACCTTCCTGTGGGTCTTACAGATATGAATAGTCCTTTGTGTACAGCTGCCCAGGTGTGCGGATATGACAAGCTTTTTATATGGATGTTTGAAGAACCTGAAGCTGTACATGAGTTAATGAATATTATAACCGAAACATTCATTAAATGGGTCAAAACTCAAAAGGAACATATAGGAGAACCTCTTGATAGCAGTAATGGACTCCAGGGGGTATGGTCGCCAAAGGGTGTCGGGGTCTGGGTATCAGACGATGACCTTGTTTCTATAGGCCCGGAATTATACGAGGAATTTGTGGTTCCTTATTATTCAATGATTTTTGAAACTTTTGGCGGTGGAAGTGTACATTTTTGTGGTAACGGAGCTCACCAAGCAAGTAACCTTTTAAAAATAAGAAATATTAAAGTAGTAAACAATTCACCCATGGCTAATTTTGAGGCTTTTGGAAAGCTTGTTAATGTAATTGCCCAAAAAGTTGTAATACAAATCCAGGATGCAGCACCAATTGATGTAGAAAACTATTACTCAAAGCTTTTTGAAAAAATTGATGATCCCAGGGGTATTATGTTAGCAACTTTTGTTGAGGATACTATCGGGCTGACCATGGATGGTGGGACAGCTACAGTTAAATGGGATCCTATTGAGACAGCCAATCGGATTGTCAATTCAGTAAGAAGATGTGTACAGTACAAGCTAAATAAGCTAACCAGATAATAAAACCAGAGAGAACGGAACATAAAAAAAGAGTATATAATATGCGGAAAAATATGATGGAAAACGTATTCCGTAAAATGGACAAAGACAATTGATAATTAAAATAATTGATAACTGACGTGAAACAATTATATGATTGGTCTGTCGTTGTTAAAGAAAGGTGAAAGAAATGAATCTACCTGGGCTAAGACGCTTTGAAACGGAAAAATTAAGTAAAGACCATGTCGAACTGTTGCTTAGATTTTCATGCAAAGCAAGAAGAGATGCGCTGGAGATGATTACTCGTTCGGGTTCAGGACATCTTGGGGGGGGCAATGTCTTCTATAGATATATATATTATGCTCTGGCTTTGTGCAAATATATACCCAGGAATAGAAAATAATCCTAAAAGAGATAGAATAGTAATAAGCCATGGACATACAGCCGCAGCAGTATATGCAGTCCTTGGGAATATTGGTTATTTTAACATTGAAGATGCTGTGAAAAATTTTCGAAGAGATGGCAGCCCGTTTGAAGGGCACCCCAATACCGAGGTTCCAGGAGTAGAATGGTGTAGCGGAAGCCTTGGACAGGGGCTTTCGGTAGGCTGCGGTTTTGCCGTTGCAGCAAAAATAACGGGAAAGAATTATCATGTATTTGTAGTCATGGGAGACGGGGAACAAGCTAAAGGTCAGTTTCAGGAAGCCAGGGAATTTGCGGTTAAGTTTGGTTTAGGCAACTTGACGGCTATTATTGATTTTAATAATCTCCAGGCAAGCGGAAAAATTGAAAATATAATGCCTCAAAATATTCCCGGGAAATATGAATCTTCAGGTTGGAGAGTTTTAAGTATTGATGGACATGATTACCAGCAAATATTTCAAGCATTAAGGACCTGTTATCTAAGGAAGGATGTTCCAACATTAATTATAGCTAAAACAGTTATGGGAAAAGGAATTTCTTTTGTTGAAAACAACCATGAGTACCATGGAAAGGTACTTGATTCCAAGCAGTATGAATGTGCACTAAAAGAACTTGGTTTTGATAATACTACACAGGATGTGTCTTTATATGCTGATTCTATTGATATGCATGAGATTTCAAGGTTAATACCTGGAGCAGAGAGGCTTAAATTGGAAGAAACCCCTAAGGAAGAGCCTGTAGAATATAAGGTAAATCCAGGAAATCCCTTGATTTATGAAGCAGGCAGTATGGTTGATTGCAGGACAGCATTCGGAGAAGCTCTTTATGATATTGCTTTACAAAATTCTGAAAGAAATAGTGTTCATATGGTAGCAATTGATTGTGATTTAGTCGAATCGGTCAAACTCAAAAAATTTGCGCAAAAATTTCCCGAAAGACTAGTCGAGTGTGGCATTCAAGAGCATAATGGGGTAACATTGGCCGGAGCGCTGTCAAAATCGGGGGTACTTACTTTTGTTGCAGATTTTGGTGTATTTGGACTTGATGAAGTATACGGCCAGCTAAGAAT
>JAAZDH010000322.1 GCA_012512865.1 Clostridiaceae bacterium
ACAATGGAACAGGATATCCCAGTGAATTGTCGGGTTCCAAAATATCCCTCCTGGGAAGAATAATAGCAATATCTGATGTATACGATGCCCTTACGTCAGATAGGCCATACAGGAAAGCATTATTCCCTTCCGAAGCCATGGAATATATCATGGGTGGAGGTGGAACTCTTTTTGACTCCGAAGTGGCAAAATATTTCGTCAGGGTTGTTGTTCCTTACCCGGCAGGAACCAGCGTATTGCTAAGTAACGGTGCAATAGGTATTGTTTTTAAAAACTACCCGGATTGTTGCCTGCGGCCGATGTTAAAAATTATAAAGCATGGAGATACGTTTGTAACGCCATATTACCTGGATTTAAGAAATGATCCGGGTACAATGGATATTGTTATTTCCGGTATAGCCGACTTGTAGAATTGCTCCCGTGTTGTGGCATGGTACCTGTTTTTTCGTACATAAAACATCACACTTCCACTTGACATCAGCCATTACATTGGTTATACTTATAGCGTGTCATAAAGTGTTTTGATTACAGCATGCCGAAGTGGTGAAATTGGCAGACGCACTGGACTCAAAATCCAGTGGAGCTCAAGCTCCGTGTGGGTTCGACTCCCACCTTCGGCACCAAGGCTTTCAGGATTTGCCTGAAAGCCTGATTTTTTAATATACCGCACAAATAACGCACACAATAGCCTTAACACAAGTTATACCTTGGTCATTCCTGTAAAATGCTTATAATTGATGCGTATGCTTCAAGCTACCGCATTTTTCTTTTTCCTCGTTTGCATCAACAACCATCATCAATTACAGCTCCAATGCCCTGTATATTTTAACGCCAACTTTTTTAATGTATACGTAAGCAATTGCGGCAATTGCTGCCATAAATAACGATAGCATGATTACCCGCCAGTTATGGTTTAATGGCAGCCACAAATCCCTGGCCAGGTATATTATTACCCCGATAACCAGCCTTATCAGCAGGGCTGTCATTATATTCATGTTGTTTTTTATTGCATACGTGGGGTTGGTCCAGCTTAATATGGGCCTATATATGTCGATAATAAGGTCTGATACCGAAAATGCCAGTATAATAGAAAGGCTTGACATTACTCCCAGTATTATTGTAATCGCATCCATTTCAATGATAAACAGCGATGCAACAAACATAGGTATGGCCCCTGCAAATGCCAATATTATTGACGTAAGGATTCTCGAATGCAAATCTGTCATTTCTTTCACAGGCATGGTTCGCACCTGCCACAAGGTTTTACCTTCCCTTGTAATGGATGTAGCTGAAAAAGCGCCCATTATTGAAGGTGAGGCCATCATAAATACGAGGAAGAATACCTTGTAATCCTTGAGGGGCCCTTGCAGCATGTTCTTCAAATCCATTACCCCGCTGGCACGCCATAATAGTATTAGTATCAATGGTAAAAAAAGAAGCAATATGATATTTAAAAGGAATGTTGGCGTCTTTAATATTATTAGCAATTGCCGTTTTACAAGGGACATGATTTGTGTATCGGATTTGTACAGTATTTTTCCCTTTGCCGGAATTTTCCCGCTTCCTTCCGCGAAAGCCGCAACAGCCTTGCGAAACAAGGGCACGGACAAAATCCACAAGATTCCGGTCATAGCTGCATTCAGGAGTACAAAATAAACTGCATGCCTGTATCCTGATCCCATGAACATCTTTGCCACCCACAAGCTGGGGGGATAACCCCTGCTGGCAATGTTCAGAATGCCATCCTCTTCCAGTATATACCTTTGCATTACTTCAATATTGGCTGCCTGCCTGGAAACCAGCACCTGCATGCCAAGCAAGGCAATAACAAAAATCATGCCCATAACTATGGAAAGTGTATTCCTGCTTACATACCTGCTTATCACCCTCATTCCAGCCATCACCATTATGGTTCCGGCAAGGATGGGTATAATCGGGGTCAGGAGTAATACAATAATACCATAAACATATGACAGGACAGGTGCTTGGCTTGTGCTCCAGTATATAATTGCAGCGGGGCCCAGGAGAACCAGTCCCACAGCAAGACCGATAATATATTGTATGGTAATCTTCGAAAATACCACCAGGTTATCCTTAACCGGAAGCGTGGTATAAAATGCCGTATCATTTGAGTAAAAAAAGGTCCCCATTATTGATGTAAAGGATACTAGGAAGAGGACCAATGATGTGCCAGTATACATTATTGCGATGGTTAGCTCGGGCAACCCGATCATTGAATACACGGTATAAAACTGGTGCGACACCATGAATGAAAAGCTTGAAAAAGCAAGGAACAGGAAGGGAACCAGCAATATTCCCAGGTTCGCCCTGCGGGATAATCCCAGGCTACTTATTGACTTGTAAACATAGTCCTTTAATTGTACTTTCACCAAGGATAAATACTTTTTCATTTTTCATCATCCCCGGCTATCCCATCATTTTCAACCATCGCACCTTTCCCGGATACCTTGTAGTCCTCTCCGGTCATCATATCATCTTCGGCCGTCATCTCCAGGAAAATCTCTTCAAGGGAGGCAGCCTGCTTCTTGATTTCAGCAACCGTGCCTATCGCAATAATCCTGCCCCGGTGAATAATAGATATCCTGTCGCACAGGTTTTCCACCACCTCAAGGG
>JAAZDH010000323.1 GCA_012512865.1 Clostridiaceae bacterium
ATAGAAGGACTTGGAAGGGATGAACTTATCCTGGTTGGCAATGGCGAGAAATACGGGTACATAAACAATAAGGGCGAAGAGGTAATACCCCTGGTTTTTTCCGGTGCACGCCAATTTAGTGAAAGCTTTGCCGCTGTTACAAAAGGCAACGGATGGGGTGTTATAGATACGAGAGGCAATGTAGCAGTACCTTTTGAATATGATGAGCTATATCCTTTCAAAGAAGGCCTTGCAAGGGCAAGGAAAGGGAATAAATGGGGTTATGTAAATTCAAAAGGTGATGTAGTAATACAGTTTGAATATGATGAATTGTGTGGTTACGGTTTCAACGAGGATGGCCTGACAAGGGCTAATAAATCCGGCAAGTGGGGTGTTATAGACACAAAGGGCAATGTAATTGTGCCTTTTGTGTACGACGAATTATATTTTCTCAGTAAAGATATCAATAAAGATGCCAAAAATGCTGGTAAAAATACCGGTACAGATGCCGGTAACGGCCGCCTGGTATTAGTTAAAAAAGGCAATAGAATGGGCATCGTGGATACAGAAGGCAATATAATTGTACCTTGTGAATATTATAACTTGGATTTTACGAATTATTTTAGAGAAGGGTTTGCACGAGCCCAAAAAGACGGGAAGTGGGGTTTTATTGATGCGGAATGTAATGTAGTAGTGCCCTTTGAATATGATAGCTTGGGTAATTTTAGCGAAGGGCTTGCAAATGCCCTAAAAAATGGCAAATGGGGCTTTATAGATAAAGAAGGCAATGTAGTAGTGGCATTTGAGTATGATGAATTGGGTGATTTCGAGGATGGGCTGGCAAAAGCCAAAAAAGGTGATAAATGGGGCTATGTAGATAAAAAAGGCAATGAAGTAATAGCATGTGAATATAATCTCCCGGGGAATTTCCGCGATGGCCTGGCAATAGCTAAAAAAGATAAAAATCGGGGCGTTATAGATACAAAAGGCAGTGTAATAGTACCTTTTGAATATTCTAGCATAGGTGATTATAAAGATGGTATGGCAAAGGCCAGCAAAGGTTCCTATCCGGATAATGAAAAATGGGGTTATATAAATAAAGAAGGTGATACGGTAATACCATTTGATTATGAGTACCTGTATGACTTTGATGAGGGTATAGCAAGGGCCAAAATAGGTGAAAAATGGGGTTGTATAAATAAAGAGGGCAATTTGATAGTGCCTTGCGAATTTGATAATTTAAGTGCTTTTGATGGGGGGGCTTGCAGCAGCCCGCAAAGGTGAGAAATGGGGTTGTATTGATACGGAAGGCAATACGGTAATAGCATTTGAATATGACAAAATTGAATATGGCGAAGGCACTCCCGCGTATATTCCCGGCTATCCTTATTTGCGTATTTTTCTTAATGGGCTTGCAAAAGTCAAAATAGGAGGAAAATGGGGTTTCATAGACAGGAAAGGCAATGAAATGACAACTTTTGAATATGATAAATTATATTATTTTGTATATGGAAGCAAGTCCGGAAGCAAATCCAACGAGGGGCTGGCCTGGGCAATAAAGGATGGAAAATATGGCTTGCTGGCACATATTCCCGCTCCCGGCACGGAGCATATATATGAAAGCTCCGGGCCTGGGGAATATTTTACCTTGCCGGCCGACAGGCTCAATACCATCACCGGCCAGGCAAGTGCAATATCAGTCATCATGGATGTTGCTAATACAATGACTACCGAACAAAAGGCCTGTGCAACCGGAATTGACAGGATAACCCTGTTTGCAGAGGAAGCCGCGGCACAAGCAGCCAGCAAGGCTGTAACAGGCAGTAAAATCATAATCAACGAAGAAAGTATAAGGGACTTGGAATCAATAGCGGCATCAATAAGAACAGAAGCTGAAAATGCTTTAGCCTCAGCAGGTATTACAGTTGCCCGCAAGATAAATGTCGGCGTGAAATTTAAGGCCACAGAAGAAAATAGTTTAACCATAATAGTTGAACCTTCGGCGATAAATATGATAGCAGACTATGTGCGGGTGGAAACGCAGGATTACGCAATTTCCCTTTCCGCGGAATTAATAAAGACCAATGTAAAAGATTTACCATTAGTTATAACAATTACGGCAATTAGGGAAGATGCAGGTTTGCCTGGTACGGCCGTTTCAAGTAGTAAAGCTTGCTATATTGCGTTTAACAAGCCCCTGCAGGAGAATGTAAAAATATCCTTAAGACCAATTTCGGGTGATCCCGACTACCAAGCCATAACCAGGTCCGATGGCAAGGTTACCGGCGGAAAGTACAACCCGGCAACCGGTATGCTTGACGTAAGAATTAAAGATAGCGGTACATATGCCGTTAAAGAAAATAAAAAGGATTTTGTCGATATACAAGATAAGAATATAGAAGTGCAAAAAGCAATCAGGATCCTGGCTTCCAAGGGCATCATAAACGGTACATCAGCAACTACCTTCTCCCCGGATGCCTGTATAACAAGGGCAGAAATCGCGGCGCTTATTGTGCGGGCCATATCAAAGCTTAACCCGGACGAAGACGGCGGTTTTACCGATGTTTCTAAAAATGATTGGTTTTACGGTGCCGTCGGCTCAGCAAAAAAGATCGGTATCATAAAAGGAACAAGCGCCACTACATTTGAACCCTTGATGAATATTACAAAGGACCAGGTAGTAGCAATAGCCGCCAGGACACTGCGCAGCGAGATGAAATACAATGACCCTGAAGATATCGGAAAATACCTTGGTATGTATGCAGACCGGAGCGGCTTGCCAGGCTGGGGATTAACAGACATCGCTCTTGCTGCGAGGGAAAATCTCGTTTTAAAGCGGGCTGATGGCAAGTTCCTGCCCTCGAATACTATTAGCCGCGGAGATGTAGCTGTTATAATATACAGGATGTTTAAAAAAATATGGTAGCAGAAGCATGGCTGGTGGCAGACTATCGCTTTCCGCTGCATCATCTGCCGAAAGTGCTAATATTACGTTTATTGCGCAACTTGCCCAAGTATAATATAATTTAATACAAATGATAAGTATATATTTATTAAGTTTATATTTATTTAGTGTATAATTTTTGGAATTTACTTGGAAATTAAGATAAACCTTTATACCTGTGACTAACCAGGGACTAAAGACATGGCCTTTCGGCTAAGTCCTTGTAATAGTTACTTCACAAGAGTATAACATATGATGGTGGTAAACATGACTATGAATGTAAATAGGAATATGGATATGGATATGGGTATGAATGATTTAACATGTAAACTAAAGCATTATTTTGAAAAAAAGCAGTGCGTGTGTGCTGTTTACCTTTTTGGTTCCACTGTCAAAGGGAAAAGAAGGCAAAATAGTGATATCGATTTGGGAATCCTTTTTTATGATGGCATGGATAACATACAGCGCTTTGACCAAAAACTTGCCATGGCAAATGAACTTGAGAGTTTACTCGGGATAAAAGTAGACATGGTAGACCTGGAAGAAGCTTATCTGTACTTCATTCACCAATTATTGCTCAATAAGGTTTTATCAGTAGAAAAGGATCTTAATAAAAGAGTGGAGTTTGAGGTAAATTCCCGCAGGAAGTATTTTGATATGCTGCCGTTTTATAAGCTTTATAATGCCCAGGCAATGAAAAGGCTGGACAGGAGATAGTATTATGGTAGAGAAAGGTGTCCTGCTAAAAAGATTAGCTTCGCTAGAAGAATATACCAGGGACTTGGAAGAGGTTAAAGCTAAAAGCCTGGAAGAATTTAGATCTGATAAGATCATTAGGCGATATTTTGAAAGAACATTGCACATGGCAACGGAAGCATGCCTTGATATAGCGAATCATACAATCTCTTATGAAGGATTTAGGGAACCTAAAGATAATAAAGACAGTTTTGAAGTTTTAAAGGAAGAAAAAATAATTATGCCGGAATTAGCAGAAAAACTAAAAAAAATGGCACAGTTTAGAAATGTGCTCGTTTATGATTACATCAGGATTAATCCGGGTATTGTCTATTCTATTTTGCAGAATAACATTAATGATATAGTGTCCTTTGCAAAATGTATTAAGGAGAGATTTCTTCAGTAAACTGCAAATGTAGTCTTTACACCTGTAATTTCAGAAACCTGTTTCACCGTAGGTGGCACTACCCCCGTCCCTATGTCACGGGTGATACTACCCCCGTCCCCGTATCACATTTTCCTCCAAGACCTTCTTGTATGGTGCAATCATGCCTTCATTCATTTTGTTGCCCATTTTGGCTTTCAGCCTTGGAGAAGACATGAGGGCACCTACAAGGTGCATTTTTAGTATCGTCCATCTTTTCTTTTGAGGGAAGTCGTACAATCCATGCTTCTTGTAAAAGCGGTGATCGGCTTTCATCAAGCCGCGCATAACCCAAATAAGATCCCTGAAAATTTTCATCCCGCCAACACCATAGAAATTCCTGGGCTGGACATACTTATGGTCTATTGCATATTCAAGCCTTGCAGCAAGCTTGTCTATCTCCGCATCCGGGTTTACCTGGTCGCATGCAACTCCCGCTAGAAAATTACCTCCAACCTCGCTTCGGGCTTCAATTATTACCTGGAGGTTAGCCTCTGACGGGTAATTCCCACTAACAAGGTATCCTACTGGCTTACCCATGGTCACTGTCCTATGGCCGTTGCAAAACTGCCTGTCATCATACATTTTAATGATGGAGCCCATGGAATGATCCTTGATAGAAAATGCATATACAATTGCATCTGCAGACTGGATATGGCTGCGCAGGAAACCATCAAAACCATCCTTGTAAATGCATTTTCCATCAGCTGCACAATTAAAGCAGCCCAGGCATCCCCCATGGAATGGATACTCGGATATATTGATAACACGGCTCTTGTACTTAAGAACCGCCCTGAACCTGTTAATCATATCATTAAGCTGCTTGTCGTCCTTGGCACAATCCGTAACTATAACCACATCTCCTGCTCTTTTGCCCTTATCCTGGTCCTTACCTTGGGCCTTATCCTGGTGCCTAAATTGGGCCTTTTCCCTCTCCTCACCCTGGCCGCCATCCTGTTTCTCACCCTGGCCCCCACCCTGGCCTGATGAAATAGGGCTTACCGGGAGATGGGCCGGAATCAGTGCCTTCGTAAATACCGGGATAGTTTCATATATGTCATGCTTCATGCACCAGCACACATACCTGAAAAATTCCTCCGCGCATTGCCGGCCGCTTTCTGTCAGGAGATCATCCATATCCGCGGATAATCCCTTGATGTATTTCATGCCAAGGTCCTGGCAGTTCTCCTGGATATAGTTGTGTGCAGTCACATCATAAAAATGCTTTGAAGTTGTAACCTGGGTAACAAATTTCCCTGACACATCAAGGCTGGATGCTTTTAAAAGCTCTATAAACCGGTGCAATTGGCTTGGAGCAATAAAAGTATAAACAGGGTAAGAAAAAATAACCAGGTCTGCACTTGCTACTGCTTCAGTTGCAGCTGAAAAATCCTTCTCAAGGGATTTTATGCGCTGTCCCGCATGAAGATACTGGAATTTATGCTCCGGGAATTTCTTTTCCAGGTATAATAAGGTTTGTAATGTAATGCTATATTTACCTTTAGGGCTTCCGTTTAAAACTAAAACCCTCATATTTGTAACCTCCCCGGGTGTATTAACACAATTATATAACACCATCTTGCTAAAAGGTCAAAATTGTTATTACATCAATTATTATTAATTATCATTGTATCAAACATTTGTGGTCCGATCCTGGACTAATGTGATACAAAGACTTCACATGATATATTCTTGCTATAGGAAGTCGTATTCTTCATACCCGTTGCCCTGCTATTAATCTTAATCCCAGGAATACTCGAAGTATTCATGGATTCATCCCCTTTGGCAAATCATCTCTATTTTTATTACCCTTTACAAACCATCTCTATTTTATTATATCTCGCTATTATATCTCTCGCAAATTTCACTGTAGCTCCTGCTAAATTTTGCTAAAGGCTTGCTCCAGGTCCCCGATTATATCGTCAATATGTTCCGTGCCGACAGACAACCTTATGGTATTCGGCTTAATGCCCTGCTCCAGAAGTTCGCTTTCCGACAGTTGGGAATGTGTCGTGGAAGCCGGATGTATGACGAGGGATTTAACGTCAGCAACATTAGCAAGCAGGGAAAATAGCTTCAAACGGTCGATAAAGTCCTGTGCTTCTTTTACGCCTCCCTTGATTTCGAATGCAAAAATGGAAACACCACCATTTTTATAGTATTTCTTGTAAAGTGCATGGTGAGGGTGACTCTCAAGGGAAGGATGGTTGACATTTTCAACCTTCGGGTGGTTTTTCAAATATGAGACAACTTTCAGCGCATTTTCTACATGCCGTTCAACGCGTAGTGAAAGGGTTTCAAGCCCTTGGAGGAACAAAAATGCATGAAACGGTGACAGGGTGGCACCGGTATCCCTAAGCAGTATTGCACGGATTTTCGTTACATAAGCCGCACTGCCCGCCGCTTTTGTGAAACTAACACCGTGGTAACTCGGGTTAGGCTCCACGAGCGATGGGAACTTCCCGCTTCCTTCCCAGTCAAACGTACCACCGTCGATTATAACGCCGCCAATTGCCGTTCCATGCCCGCCGATGAATTTCGTCGCGGAATGGACCACGATATCTGCACCGTATTCAAAGGGCCTGACCAGGTAGGGTGTGGCAAAAGTGTTGTCCGCGATGAGTGGAATTTTGTGCCTATGCGCTATTTCAGCCACTTTTTCAATATCAATAAGCGTAGCGTTGGGATTCCCTATGGTTTCTATAAAGATAGCCTTGGTCCTCTCATCTATTGCTTTTTCGAAAGCACCTTCCTCGTCCGGGTCAACAAAGGTTGTTGTTATCCCGTATTGCGGCAACGTGTGAGCAAACAGGTTGTATGTACCGCCATATATTGTACGGGCGGACACAATATTATCACCTGCCCCGGCAAGGTTCAATATAGCGTAAGTTATCGCTGCAGCCCCCGATGCAACTGCGAGTGCCGCCACCCCGCCCTCAAGTGCTGCAATGCGCTTTTCGAACACATCCATGGTTGGGTTTGTCAGCCTGCTGTAAATGTAGCCCGGATCTTCAAGGCTGAATCTCGCAGCTGCGTGGGCGCTGTTATTGAACACGTACGATGTTGTCTGGTATATTGGCACCGCACGGCTTCCCGTGGCAGGATCCGGCTGCTCCTGGCCCGCATGAACCTGGAGCGTTTCGAATTTATACCCGCCTTCATAACTGTTAGTGCCATTCTTGTTATTATTTAACACGCTAATATTAGTATTATCCATATTTTACCTCCCCAATTCTTTATATCTTTTTATGTTATGTTTTTATGTTGTGTTTTTACGTTATGCTATTACATTGCTGGACAGCATTCCTGGATTTCATTTCCGGACTTCATTCTTGGAATAATGGCGTGGACAGGTAGCGTTCGCCCGTATCCGGTAATATGACCACGATTGTCTTCCCGGCATTTTCTTTTCGAGATGCAAGCTTAATTGCAGCATAAGCTGCGGCACCGGAGGATATGCCTACCAAGATCCCTTCACTTCTTGCAATTTCACGTGCCGTGCTGAACGCATCCTCGTTTTCAACCTTGACAATCTCGTTGTAAATGCTCGTGTTTAACACTTCAGGCACAAACCCTGCACCTATACCCTGGATTTTATGCAAGCCGCTTTTCCCTCCTGACAGGACCGGGGATGCGGCAGGTTCAACAGCAACAATCCAGATACCTGGATTCTTGCCTTTCAGGTATTCTCCGGTTCCAGTGATGGTACCACCCGTGCCTACGCCTGCAATAAAAATGTCCACCTTGCCGCCCGTCTGCTCCCAAATCTCCGGCCCGGTGGTTTCAAAGTGAATCCTTGGATTTGCAGGATTTGAAAATTGCCCGGGTATAAAGCTGTTCGGGATTTCCCGTGCAAGTTCGTTTGCCTTATCGATTGCACCCTTCATGCCAAGAGTTCCATCCGTCAGGACAAGCTCGGCACCCAAGGCTTTTAACAAGTTTCGACGCTCGATGCTCATCGTCTCCGGCATCGTCAA
>JAAZDH010000324.1 GCA_012512865.1 Clostridiaceae bacterium
CAATTTATCATATAAAATTAAATTTCTAATAATAGCTCTTTGACCTTAGACAGGCGTCGAGATTTTGACGCCTTGTTTATATTTTTTAATCTATAAAAGCAAAAGTGCACAATTCATTATTCTTTAAGTCAAATAGTAACTATGATTGAACACCAATTAAAATATTAGAATAGTGGATGTGCAAAATATGTAATCCCTATATAAAGATCGGAAAGGAGTAAAAAAGTGAAGTATATTAAGAAAACAGTATTGGATTTTTTGGCTAATATTGGTATGGATTTTTATAGAATAGATATCAAAAAAGAATATAAAGCTTTTTTGGAAGATATGCACAATGGTCTTGCCGGAAAAAAGAGTAGCCTTTATATGTTACCTACTTTTCTACAAATGAAAGATGACATACCATCTGATGATCCGGTAATTGTTATGGACGCCGGAGGAACTAACTTTCGTACAGCTGTAGTTTATTTTGATGAAAATAAAAAACCAATAATTAGTGATTTTTCCAAATATCCTATGCCAGGCGTGGAGAAAGAGCTTAATCGTAAACAATTTCTTCAAACTATTGTAGAATACTTGAAACCTGTTCTTAACAAAAGCAACAGGATCGGTTTTTGTTTTTCTTATCCGGTGGATATGTTGCCCAGCGGGGATGGCATATTAATTCGTTTTAATAAAGAAGTTAAGGTTGAGGGCATGAATGGCAGGTTAATAGGTGCTGAAATTCTAAAGGCTATAAAAGAAGCAGGTTATGCTGAAGAAAAAAGTATTGTACTTTTAAATGATACGGCGGCAGCTTTGTTAGGAGGAAAAGCTGCTTATGGCTATAGAAATTTTGATAGCTTTGTAGGATTTATTCTAGGAACTGGTATTAATACATGTTATGTAGAAAAAGGAAATAATTTAGTTAAATTAAAAGAACACAGAAAACATTATGAAAATATGCTGATAAATTTGGAGTCTGGTGCTTATAATAGATTCCCTTCTGGAAAAAGTGATATAGAATATGACTTAAAAACGGATCTTCCTGGAGAATTCTTATTTGAAAAAAAAGTAGCCGGTGCTTACTTGGGGGGCTTAGCAAGGGTGACAACAATTCATGCAATAGAGGAAGGATTATTTTCTAAAGCATTTAATATATTATTTAGGAATACAAGGGAGTTTACCACCATAGATCTGAATAAGTTTATGCATGAACCTTTTGGCGATAATCTCTTGGCTAAAATGTGCGATGATGCAGATGAAAAAGACCGATCTATCTTATATTACTTGTTTGATTGCTTGATAGAACGCGCAGCGAAATTAGCAGCTATTAATATAATTGCTGTTCTCCTTAAGACTGGAAAAGGAAAAGATCCAACTAGACCAGTATGTATAACTGCAGATGGCTCAACTTTTTATAAATTGAAAAATTTCAAACAAAAGTTAGAATATTACCTTAAAGTTTATCTAATAGATGATTTGAATATTTATTATGAATTTATGAAGGTACAAAATTCTAATTTAATTGGATCTGCTATTGCTGCCCTTAACAAATTGGACTAAGGGGGAACTTAACCAG
>JAAZDH010000325.1 GCA_012512865.1 Clostridiaceae bacterium
CTCCCTTGCGCATTTCAAGTGTTATTTCCCTGCCGTTTACCTCAAGATCACGTATTTTTCGTTCATCAAGGGTTGTCTCCTCTGCCGAAGATATGTCAAACCCAAGCACAATGGCAGCGTTTACCGGCCTTGTAGATATATTATAGAACCTTGCTATATAGCCGTCCCCGTTCTCGGCTCCCTTTACCGCGCTAACCCTGCAGCTTCCCGTTACATGCCCTATGAATGACATCCTGTCCGGCTTTTCCCTTGAAAAATCATGGCACTGTACATATTTTACGGGATGGAGGAAACTATCCGAAATCTTGTAAATTTCTGCATCTTCCCATGTTCTCCCATGGGGCATGAAGGCATACTCGAAGCAAAACTCGCCCAGGCATTGTGCCCCGGGAGTTTCCAGCGGCCATCCTCCGTTTCCTTCCCTGGTGAGGAGGTCGTTCCTCGAAAGCCAGCCTACGCACCGCAATAGGGTTATGGCTATCCATGACTGCCCATCCATGTTCCTCACTTCGAATTCAGACAACCCGCGGGTAATTACCGCCGCTCCCCTTGTTCCATCATTTACGTCCACGAATCCTTTATGGGGATGGGCCGTGGGAGGGATTTCCACCCAGTCAACCGTCATATCCGGTTCTATATCCCTGGAAACCACGCAGAATTGGCTTTCTGCATGGCTCTTGTCACTTAAGACACCTGACGGGAAGAATACTTGAAGCCTGTGGTCCTTTGCCCTGTTTATAATCTCTGTCTTAAACCTTACCAGCTTTTCTCCCTTTTTAAGGGTGACCGTGGCTTTTACCGGGCAGGGTACAAAAAACGATGCCCGTTCTTTCCTGTCCCCTGTCAAGGATTCCGGGAGGTTCAAGATCCCTTCCACCGTAACCTGCTGTACCAAATCCCCCGCCTTCAAGGTTGAAACCTTTATGCTGCTTCTATCAAGGCCAAAGAAAGAATCCTTTTCAGGGTAAGAATATGTATACTCGTCTCCCGCATCTCCCCCGTCAACAAAGTTGTTACAACCCGTATAGACGTGCCCTGCCAATTTGTCCGTTACCCGGAAAGTCCCGGACGGCTCTGGCACGACAATATAATACTCGTTCTCGATTATTACATTCTCGATTATTGCATTCTCGATTATTATTTCGTCCCTGGTTATGGCTTCCCCGGTGCCTATACCCTGCCCCGGGATGTTCTTACTTGATTTCCTTATATAAAAGGTGGTATACCCAAGTGCCGGCAGTTCTTTCGCATACAGCCCTATCCTGCAGCGGTTGACTTTATATATCTCGGGCAGGGTATGGTCGCTCTTTACCATCTCGTAATCCTTCCACGCTGACAACAATACAGCTTCCAGGCTGTTTCCCGTCGAATCGTATACTTCCACCCCTTCGGGGAGAGGCGGGTGTTCAATGCTGTCTTCCGTGTCCTCCAACGTGGACTTTGCATAGTCTACCGCCAATACAAGCATGCGGTCAAGATCCGCCTCGACCTCGATATATTCCGACCTGGTCTCCTGCACCGGGTTAAACACCGTTATGCATGCATCAAACTCAAATCGCGAGGTTATTTTCCCGGCCATGCTCTTCATGGCCCGGTTCATAAGATCATTTTCGAGCTGGATGATTCTTTCATAACGTGCAACCATGTCATCATGCACGCTGTCCACGGAACAACCACATATATTATCGTGGGGGTGATTTTTAAGAATGTTTTTCCACCCGTATACTATGGCATCCTTTGGGTATTTGCCGCCGTTTATCACATCAAAAACGCAAAAGGGCTCCACGTAGCGTTCTATGTTCTTCTCAACCACGTGGCTTAGCTGCTTCAAGTACATGCGGGTGGATAGGGTACCGCCAAGCAAGAGGGACCGGTGGGTGTACCTTAATTCTCCCTCAATTATCTTTAATTTCTCGTAACTGTTCCCGAGTCCCGATTTCACCGCGTCTACAAATTCCGTTAATGTTGAATGGTGTATATCTATGCCTGTTTCAAGCATTTCTTTTTTAAGCCCCTTGATAATTCCCGGCAAATCACGCTGCGGAAATACATGGTCCGAACCGTTCATGAGTAAAACAACACCTGTATTGGAGAGCCTGGATAATTCACCGGTTAATCTTTTAACACGGGGCAAAGTTACAGACATGTCCCTGGACAGGTATGCACTGTTTCCATAACCAAAAGGCATATGTATCCCCAGTATCTCGGAACCGTCCATGGCACGCCATACGAACTCTGTCTTATCAATATCGTGGGATGCGCCGCGCCAGAATACTATGGTATCCATGCCAAGCCCTTTCAATATTTGGGGCATTTGGGCAGGATGCCCGAAAGAATCGGGCAGGTATCCAATTTCCAGCCCGCCTCCAAGGCGGGAGCATACCTTTTTCCCCTCGATGTAGTTTCTTATATGGGACTCTCCGCTGATTAAAAGTTCATCGGGCAAAATGTACCACGGGCCAACCTGTATTCTCCCTGAGCTTATCAGCTTTTTTAAATGCTCCCCGTTTTGGGGCTTTATTTCCAGGTAGTCTTCAAGTATTATTGCTTGCCCGTCCATTAGGAAAGCCCGGTATTCTTCGCTGTTTTCAAGTATTTCCATCAGGGTATCGATTAAATCCACCAGCTTGAGCCTCATTTCTTCAAAAGGCATGTACCACTCCCTGTCCCAATGGGTGTGGGAAATAACGTGTGCCTTGGTTTTCTTCATATGTTTCACCCCGTTTAAACTAGAAAATATTAAGGTAACGGTAAATCCTGTCAAACAGGTACAAGGCAAAAGGATTGTTTTTCATAAGGCAGGGCTGCTTGCCCATGCCTCCTTCGAAACGGAGTGTTGTGGCAAGGACCGTGCCTTTTCCCATTGAGAACTCCACCATGTAATCGGTGGCCTCCCATTCCCGGCAATCATAGCGGCGAATAACCGGCCGTAATTCCTTTATGCCGTATTTTTCGTATTTTTCAAATTCAAAGCTGGCAAAGGCCGTATCCGTAGACAAGCTGAAATAACGCAAATCATCCAGCCAGGTATAATCAAGCCCATCTGTTACGGGATGCCGGTAACGCCTTATAGCACCCTCGCGCCAGAAGGCTACCCGCTTCACCGGCAAAAAACCTTCACCCCGCTGTATTAAAAGAGCCCTTCCCCCTTCATTGACAAACTCCCGTATCCCGGGGGTCAACCGGGTAGTCGCAATGAAGTCGGGCCATGATGTTACAAAAAATTCTACCGGGTCAAGCTTGGATATCCCGTCCATCTGCGAGAATACGCCATTCGTATCATACACTTTTATTGCATCTTCAATGGCAGCCGGGCAGGGGTAAACAAATACCGGCCATACGTTCCTTACGTGCTTTTTGCCGCCTTCCCGGCTTCCTTCAAGGCTGCTTTCTTCGCCGTATTCCATTTCAACATTTAATAAAAAGGTTTTCGGGCTACTTACCTCCGGGAGTCTCATATTTACGTATATAAGCTCCGATGCTTCCCCCCGGGCGAACATCTTGTCAATACGCTCCTCGTGAGATAAAACAATTTCATCCCCGTACCTGAGTTCCCACCTTGCGAGGGGGTTTTTTATTTCCATGGAAGAATAATTGGATAGTATAACATGCAGGCCGTAGTAACTTCCGCCGAAGAAGTTGAAACGCTCCCGGTTTTGAACCCTGTCAGCGTTAATCCATATCCTGGCCAGGTCCCACGCCGGGGCCAGCACCACGTCCGAGTTAAACATCCTAAAGGTGTCATGCTCAAATTTCGGTTCCATGCAATCGTCAAATATGCCCGATGTAGCTATCGGCACATCCCGTATTGCAGTTATGTTATAACCGGTTATCTCGGGGAAGGCCCGCGTAAATTCAATGGTCATCTTACGGTGCACCATCGAATGATTTATTGACAACCGGTAAATCTCGTCAAACTCCCGGTCTATCCCGTACTTTTCCATCCGCTCTTCATGCTTGTCACCCCTGAAATCAGGTTTCAGCCGGCTTATGGGATTAAGGATGGCATCCCCTCTCTCCCACCATAAAACGTCAACCCTTTTTCTCTCGCGTATTCTTTTAAAGCTTCGCATGGTATCGCTGTCGCAAAACTCCCCGTACAGCCATGGGCGACGGTTGCGCCAGCCGGGGGTAAATGCTTCCATGAGGTTTTCAATATTGTGAATATCGGCATAGAAGTGGTAGTCGAAATAATCCGCAAATTCCACGAGATGCCCGCCATAGCACTCTCCCGAACCTGAATTGTCCCTTACAAGGGAAAAGCCCATTGAATGGGCAAGGTTGTACATTTTTTCAAGGATGGCCCCTTCCACGTTTTTATCCAGCTCGCACCCGAGGGATAAAACAACCACGGACGCATATCCTGCCAGTTTCCTAAGTATCCTGGGGTATTCCCGTTCTATTCTTTTTGCAAGTTCGGGCGTTTCCTCGGGCAGCCACAGGGGCAGCTCAACCCATAACAGTACCCCTTCTTCATCGGCAGCCCTCAAGTAATTATCACGGGGTATATATAAACAGTGCTTTATCATGTTGAAGCCATAATCCTTTATTTTCGATATTTCTTCTCTTACCGCATCCCTTGACGGGTTGGGGGTTATCGTGTCATCATAGTAGCCCCAGTGCAGAACTCCCCGCAAGTAAACAGGCCTCCCATTCAGCAATATCTGTGTGCCTTCAGGTTTCACATCCCGGACGCCAAACCTGCCCGAAACTTCCCCGCCTATCCCGTCACCCGTCACGGTCAACCTGTACGTGTAAAGGTACGGGTTCTCAATATCCCAGGGCACGATCCTCCCTAGTTCCCTGCTGGCTTCGATTTTATGAGCTGCACATGGATTGCCGGTAGGAACACAAGCCCGGTGGGAAAGATTTGCAACAATAATACCTTCCCTGTCCGTTATTTCCCAGTTTAAAACAACATCCGCATCCTCGCCGGACAGGTTCCTGATGTCGGCACCCAGCGTTATCATGCCTTTTTCAACGCTGCCTTTTCCCCAGTGACTGTCTATGTAAATCTTCCCGGTTTCAACAAGTTTCACGTCATCCCATATGCCCCCGAAAGTACATGCCACATCGGGTATGAATCCTGCAAGCACCTGCCGGACCGGGAACCGGTCATCTTCACCATATCCCGGTTTCCATATGTTTAGTTTCAGCTCATTGCTGCCCGGCTTAAGAAACCCCGTTATATCAAACCAAAAACTATCCCACATGCCTTCGTGGCTTCCTACTTCAAGGCCATTCACGTAAACATCGCAGTAGTAGCTTACTCCCTCAAAAAGCAGCACGTACCTTGTATTGCCATCCGGGCTTTTTTCTATCTCGAAACTGCGCCAGTAGGTGCAAGGCCCCGTAAAATCTTTTCTATCCATTATGTTTTCCCAGCACGACGGGACATCTATATGCTGCGCACCAATTCCTGCTGCTTTAAAATTCCATTTTCCATTAAGACTGGTTATATTCTTCACGGCATGATCTCTCCTACTCTTGCAATACCCTGTTCATTTCCCCATGAATTCATATCCTCCGGTATGCAATTTCCACCAGTAATACTCATTTTACATGTTTCCCCAGTAATCGTCAAGGTTTCGGGGAAGCCGGGAAGCCGGCTGAATGGTTTAAGCCGGCAAGGAGCAAGAAGATTATAACAATAAATGGTTTTTAAATGTCAAAAATAATTTTCTCCAAACTCTTGATAGGTTTGATTTTTTGTATATAATAATTGTATATAACATTAAATAATGGCATTAAAAAATTAAAATTAAAAATAGAATTAAAGATTAATAGTGTTTTTATTATTTGTTTTATTGTTTAACATATTAAAGTGTTAATGCTTTATCATTTTGCATATTTACTTTAGAATACTTTAATACAAGGAGGAGTAAAAATGGGTAAACTAAAAAAACTTGTGTGCTTTGTTTTAATGCTAGGATTAGCAGCCTTATTGTTATCCGGTTGCGGTGGTTCATCTGATTCCTCGGGAAAAATCAAGATAGGTTTGAACTATGAGCTGTCCGGTGATAATGCGACTTACGGCCAGGATTGCGTGGACGGAATCCTGATGGCATTTGAGGAAATCAATAAAGCCGGAGGACTCCTGGGCAAGCAAATAGAGCCGATAAAGATGGATAACAAGTCCGATTCTGCAGAGGCTATCAGCGTAGCTACAAGGCTTATAACCCAGGATAAAGTAGTTGCCATTCTCGGTCCTGCCACATCCGGTCCGTTCATGGCCCAAATACCTATAGCAACACAGCACAAGGTTCCGGTAATGTCCGCATCCACCACGGCAGAATATGTTACGATGGATGAAAACGGCAATGTCAAGGAGTATGCTTTCAGGATATGCTTCAAGGATTCCTTCCAGGGTACGTTGATGGCAAACTTTGCACTGGAAAAGCTTAATGCAACCAAGGCCGTGATTGTTTTTGACAATACCAATGATTACAGCCTGGGCTTGAAAAAAAGCTTTACAGAAACATTCACGAGCAAGGGCGGCACCATAGTGGCTGAAGAAGCCTTTGTAACAAAAGAAACCGACTTTAACGCCATACTTACCAGGATCAAGGGACTGGAATTTGATGTTATATTCCTTCCCGGGTACTATCAAGAAGCAGGTCCCTTTATAAAGCAAGCAAGGGCCCTGGAGATTAATCACCCGATACTCGGCGCAGACGGTTTTGATTCCGCTGACCTCGTAGCACTTGCCGGTGCATCGGCCCTTAATGATATTTACTTCTCGAACCATTACTCGTCGCTGGATAAAGACCCGAAGGTTCTTGAATTTATTGAGAATTTCAAGAAAAAGGCCGGCAAGGATCCTAACGCTTTCCATGCCTTGGGATATGACCTCGGGTACTTTGTAGCCGATGCAATTAAAAGGGCAAATTCCGACAACGCGGAAAAAATAAAGGATGCCTTGGCTGCAACATCTGAATTCAAAGGTGTAACGGGTACTGTTAAAATCGATGAAAAACACGATGCCATTAAGTCTGCAGTTATTATAGAATTGCAGAACGGTGAGCAGGTTAGCGCAACCAAGTTCAGTCCATAATTTACCGCAAGCAAAAACATTAATATTTTGCGAATTTTCAATAGACTTATGAATAAAAAAGATATATAATTTAGTGAGAGGTTTTAAACCTCTCACTTTTGTTTATTGTTACCGGGTAAAAAGCAATCATATTGGATTATTATAGCAGGTAATTGCAGTAGATATTTATTAGTGAACATTTATAATGATTATAGTGAATTATTGCGGAGAATTATTAAGTGAGCTATTATAAATTATAAATTATAAATTTACTATATTTATTATAAATGAATTATTATAGTAGTATTATAGTAGCTTATTTATACTAGCTTTTTTATAGTAGCTTGCTTTGGCTGGGTTATTGCAAGTCGGACCGACATATACGATTAGCTTGCTTGATTAATACGGGGGTGTTTATATATTGGAGCAGTTGCTACAACAGTTGGTGAACGGTCTTTCCCTTGGAAGCATTTATGCTTTAATATCGCTGGGTTATACCATGGTTTACGGTATAATAAGGCTTATTAATTTTGCCCATGGGGATATTTACATGATCGGGGCATATGTTGGCTATGTTTGCATGAGGCATCTAAAGCTGGGATTTTTTGAATCGCTGATAATTTCCATGGTTTTTTGCGCATTGCTGGGAATCCTGATAGAGAAGATTGCATACAAGCCCCTTCGCAACAGCGCAAGAATAACGGCACTTATAACGGCCATAGGCGTATCCCTTTTCCTCGAGTATTCCACCATGGCTGTCGCCACGGCCACGGTAAGGACATATCCGGCAGACGTGTTAATAAATAAGACTTTCAGCCCCATAAAGGGGGTTATTGTCAACATACAGCAGGTGTACATTTTTATCATAACAATTGCCCTCATGCTGCTTCTTCAATTTATAGTGCATAAAACACGGATAGGAAAGGCAATGAGGGCTGTTTCCGCGGACAAGGATGCGGCAAGGATGATGGGAATCAACGTGGATAACACGATTTCATATACTTTTGCCATAGGCTCGGCCTTGGCCGGTGCTGCCGGGGTATTGGTGGGGATATATTACAATACCATTAATCCCCTAATGGGTATGCTTCCAGGCTTAAAAGCCTTTGTTGCAGCAGTTTTCGGGGGCATAGGCATAATACCAGGTGCTTTCATAGGGGGATTGACAATAGGAATCATAGAAACCATGGTAAGCGGCTATGTAAGTTCCCTGTACAAGGATGCGGTGGCATTTGCAATGCTTATTCTTATCCTCCTGGTCAAGCCCTCGGGATTGCTTGGCAAAAACATTCGCGAGAAGGTGTAGGTGTTAGCGTAATATGAAAGATACCATTAAAAGATTATTACAATATACAGCAAGCGTGGTCCTGCTATATGCACTAATACAACTATTGATTTTCGCGGGTATTATTAATGAGTATTACCAGGTTACCCTTGCAATGATATGTATAAATATAATCCTTGCGGTAAGCCTTAACCTGATAACGGGATTTACCGGCCAGTTTTCCCTCGGGCATGCAGGTTTCATGTCCATAGGCGCATACACATGCGCACTTATGACCTTGAGGGTAGGCGGCCTTTTCTCTTTTATACTTGGGATATTGTTGGGAGCAATACTGGCTGCAATGGTAGGATTTATAATAGGTATGCCGACCCTCAGGCTGAAAGGCGACTACCTTGCCATAGCAACACTGGGTTTTGCGGAAATCATCAGGATAATATTATTGAACCTCGATTTTACAGGGGGGGCAAGGGGCCTTGCGGACATCCCCCGGTATACGAATTGGACCTGGCTGTATATATTCACGGTAATTTGCATAGTTGTTACCGTTAACTTCATAAAATCCTCCCATGGAAGGGTCTGCATCTCGATCAGGGAAGATGAAATTGCCGCGGAAACCCTGGGAATAAATATTACAAGATACAAGGTGCTTTCCTTCGTAATAGGCGCATTTTTCGCAGGTATCGCGGGTGCCCTGTATGCATCATACTTTTATTACATCAAGCCGGGTCTTTTCGGTTTCCTGAAATCCATAGACATCCTGGTGATTGTGGTGCTTGGCGGTATGGGCAGTATTACCGGTTCAATACTTGCCTCCATCTTCCTGGCTGTTATTTCCACGTACCTGCAGGCTTTTGCCGAGTTCAGGATGATAATCTATGCCGTGATACTTGTTATAATCATGATTTTCAGGCCCCAGGGCTTGATGGGCACGAAAGAATTCAAGCCTGAACAGGTCGAAAAAAGAATCAAGGAAAGAAATAATAGATAGGCTAATTAGCAGGTTAACCGGGGTAACCAGCAGCTTAATCAACAGGATGAGGGCTAAAAAGATTAAGGAGATCAAGGAAAGCAAAGAGAGGTGATTCCAGCATGCCTATCCTTTCGATAAAGAACTTGACCATGGCTTTCGGAGGGCTAGCGGCTTTAACAAATATAAATATTACCGTTGAAAAGGATGAGCTCGTCGGGCTGATAGGCCCGAACGGGGCAGGCAAAACAACGATTTTCAACCTGTTGACAGGAATCTATACCCCAACCCAAGGTGTTATTGAATACCAGCAAAACGGTTCAACCAGGACTATTAACAAGTTGAAGCCCCATGTAATATCAAGTCTCGGCATTGCGAGGACTTTCCAGAATATAAGGCTTTTCAAGGACCTTACTGTCCTTGACAACATACGGATATCAATCCACAAAAACGTTAATTACGGGGTTATGCCGGCTTTTTTCAAATTGCCCCGGGTCTATTCGGAAGAAAGGGAAATCCTCGGCAAGAGTAACGAAATCCTTGAAATTTTTGGACTGGAATCGAAAAAATACGAATTGGCAAAGAACCTGCCCTACGGGGAGCAGCGAAGGCTTGAAATAGCAAGGGCGCTTGCCACGAATCCCTCCCTGCTCCTGCTGGACGAGCCGGCCGCAGGGATGAACCCGAATGAAACATCCATGCTTACGGATTTAATAAAGTGGATATGGAAGGAATACGGCCTTACCATACTGCTCATAGAGCATGACATGTCCGTGGTGATGAAAATCTGCGAAAGGATATATGTGTTGGATTACGGCATGCTGATAGCCGAAGGAACGCCGGAAGAGATAAGGACCAACAAGAGGGTTATCCAGGCTTACCTTGGGGGTGAATTGCAGAATGATGCTTGAAATAAATAATATTGATGTATATTATGGTGTAATACATGCCTTGAAGAACGTGTCCTTGCGTGTTGATGAAGGTGAAATCGTTACCCTGATAGGTGCAAACGGCGCAGGTAAAACAACCACGTTAAAAACCATCACGGGTTTAATCCAGCCGAAAAACGGCTCCATTTACTTTGAGGGAAAGAGAATCGACGGCCTGGACGCACAAGACATAGTTAAAATAGGAATTTCACATGTGCCGGAGGGCAGAAGGGTATTTCAGGATATGACCGTAATGGAAAACCTTGAGCTGGGAGCATTTTTAAGAAAAGACAAAAACGGTATA
>JAAZDH010000041.1 GCA_012512865.1 Clostridiaceae bacterium
GACTATTATAGAAATCAGAAAAAAGTAGCCTGATGCTAAACAAAGAAGGAGTGGCGAAGCTTCCCTTTACAATAAGAGGGACCCGTATGATACCCTGTTAAAGGCAGCAGCCGCCTATCCCAAGAGGTCTACCATATATAATGTGGCTGCGCTCTGGCTGCTTTAATCATACGGGAGATGCTTGTTGTCAAGGGCACTCTGGAAACAAACAATTTACCTAACGAAAGACAGAGGAATTTTGAGAATGCGGCAGTAAACTAACGTAATTGTATGTCCAGTTTGACCAGAACAGACCAAACAGACCACAGAACAGACCAGATAGGATATGTTAGGTTAAGTTGGGTTAAGATGGATTGACAAATTAATAAATTATTGCGATGAATCACTATAATGAATCCCTAATAACAACACGATGTTCCAAGTAAGTACACATGGGTATTTCTTCGCGTTTAATACTTCGTATTAAATAATCCACTGCATAACATCCAATAGCATCTATGGAATACGAAACAGTTGAAATGGCAGGAGTTACATATTTTAAAATATCAATATCATCAAAACCCATAAGCCCTATTTCTCCAGGCACCCTAATGCCCTTTCCTTTAAGATGCAATAATATTTCCAGGGCATAGATATCGCCCGAACATAAAACTGCTGTTTTTACACCATCTTTATACAATACTTTATCCAACATGCTTAAATAGTCCCTTTGTTGAATTACCAGGGCATTTTGTGAAATATCCATGTTGTTGCAGGCTTCCAGGTAGCCTGCGCATCTTTCTTCCAAGGCATACATATTTATTATTTTCTTCTTATTTAACGGGGTACTTACATAGATTATCCTTTCATAACCCTTCCTTGCAATGCTCTCAACTGCATCTTTTATGCCTTGCCGGTAATTAATCCCTACAAAGGGCCATTGGTGAGAGATTATATTTCCCACTGTAATAATAGGTTTGTTTAAACTTCTTAAAAACTCTTCATATTTCTTGCCCTTGCATACTGAAAAAAGTATTATTCCATCCACATTTCGTTCCACCAGGTTGGACAAGCATTCTTTTTCAACCTGCGGGTCCTTTTGGGTCAGTGTAACATAAGTAAAATAACCCCGTTCACGTGCCCTTTGTTCTATTGAATTGAGCAATTGTGCAAAAAAACGGTTATATAGGTCGAAAACCACCACACCTATGCTCATTGTCTGCCCTTTAACCAGGCTTCGAGCTACCATATTAGGTCTGTATCCCAATTCTTTGGCTTTCTCTATAATCTGTTTCTTGGTTTCCGGGTTAATCCCCGGTCGGTTATGCAGGGCACGATCTACCGTTCCCCTGGATACACCGCATATCCTGGCAATATCCTTAGTGGTTATTCGCATAACAGCAACCCCTAGTTATTATAGGTAATAACCACATTATATTATGAATTTTTTACTATTACAACTGCAATAAAAAGCCATATTGCTAATATAAAGCCAAACACATCTTCTTTACATAAAACATATTATGATATTGTAATCTGCATATATAGAAAATATATAAAATGTCTATGGAAAACCATGAAAGCGAAGTGTATAAGTAATATGTACAATTATAATAATGCACATAATGAGGTGTATAACAACATGCATAACAATATGCACAAATTGTATCCGGCACCTTATCATGCTAATATACCGGTTAATACGCCGCCGTATCCCCAGGCAAATATGTATAATGCTTACAAAATGTACCCATGTCCTTATCTCCTGGGCATGCTAATGTATAATCCCGGTTTGGTAAAACAGTTTCTTGATCAGTATATCTTATTTAATCAATATATTTCTAACAATACTTTTACCGGCAAAGCAGGAGACACCCGCCCAATCGAACTAAAGGATTACGGACCAGACCCTTTTGCGGTCAATATCGAGGCAGCCGCAAAGCAAAACAGCAATTTTCGCATTGTATTGTGGACAGGGAGCCATCTTCAGCTTACCTTGATGAGTCTCAAGCCTGGCGAAGATATAGGCTTGGAAGTCCATCCAGGTCTTGATCAGTTCATACGCATCGAAGAAGGTCAAGGGCTTGTTAAAATGGGTGATAGTAAACATAACCTGAATTTTCAAAGAAGAGTCTATGATGACTATGCATTTATTATACCCGCTGGCAAGTGGCACAACCTAATCAACACGGGTAATAGACCCCTTAAATTATACTCTATCTATGCGCCCCCTCAGCATCCGTATGGTACGGTTCATGAGACCAAAGAAATTGCCCAGGCCAGCGAAAAAAACACATAATCTGGTAACAGCCGCCGTTATAAATAATCCAATAAATAAACCTATGGCCACCGACAAATAATCCATAGCCGCTATGGTTTCATGTCCGCCATGGTTTTTTGCAGCCTATCCATTTCTCTAACGAAGCTAATTCTATTTATACATCTTCTAATACATAAAGGTTTAGTAGCCGTGCACAATTTTTCCATTCTATTTTTTCCAATGCGTCGTTACTAAGTTTTTTTTCTTATATCTTTATAAATTATACATTTGGATATTTAATGTTTACATCACTGCGCAGGTATGAATTGGTACCAAACATCAGCTTATCTTGAAACTCGTCAAAGAATTCCAACCCAAATACAGGGTCCCTGGTAAGAGTGTTATAACTGCTTCTTGCTGAAATGTCCACCCATAGATTTGGATATTTTCTCATTAACCTGGGAACAGCGCCGCCGAGCTTTATAGGGCCTCTCGCATAACCTGAGCGATTGTCCGCCGGTACATCTGCTATATTTCTGCCCAAAAGGTAGGACCATGACCTATAAAAAATTGTTTCCGGACATTCTTGAGTGCATGTTCAAGTTTAGGGAGCCCATAATCATCACGGAGACCATAACCAAGGGGGTGGTCTTGCACGCCGAATATTATACCGGCATCTTGAATTTGCCACCTACAAGGTGCCCTCGTCGATATCAAGTGCGGCAATATTGTTATTTTCCGGTTATAAGTTCGTCAATAGCGTTATGATTCAAAATCCAGGGAATATATGCTCGCCTTATGCATCTTGAAGCGCAGTATTACCGCTTCACCCTTTCTTATGCCAAGGTTATCGTGGCCTTTCCATGTTACCAGCTGCCTGTAGCAGTCACCAAATATAGGAATGGAATTTTCAAATTCACGCCCATTAATCGGTGTCCCGGAAATATCACACGCTTCTATAGCTATGTAGCCCGTCCTCTCCGTGACAGCATTTATAAAAAGCCTCTCTCCAGGCACAACTATAGCAGTAGTAGTAAATTCACCGTATTCATCAGCAGCCAGGGATGACAACCTTCCTTTAGGCCAGATAGCATACCCGATACTCCTTGTCGCATTGACCCTTGGATATTTATGCGGTACGCTCCATCCGGTATAAGGAAGAGCAAAATCACCCCCAGGAAGCTCTATAAGGTTGGGAGACGCAAATATGCATCCTCCATCCCATGAGCCAAAAATGCCTGTTCTAAGCACAGGCCCGTTAGAAATCCTGTTCCATAGCTTTCCATTATGGCTTGAATACATTATTACATATGTATAGTCTCCTCCAGTCATCACCCAGACCGTGGGGAACATTACATGGTGATCCGGTGCTCCGGGAATCGTGGTTCGGCAGTTCGTATACAATACCTCATAAGGCTGCATGCTCGGATCAGGCTCTATTATCAGCTCTGGTAGGGGCAGGCTTCTGAAATCATCCGTTTCCACCCTGTTTATAGCCCTTCTGCCTACGAGACCCCATCTTCCATAATATTCATCGTTGGAATATTCTCCTGCCTGGGGGCCGGCAACCCAGTCACGCGAATAAATTACATATTTTTTAAGAAAGGTATCATAATATCCTACCACCTGGGTGTCAGACAGGGCAATAACAAGAGGGTAAGGAAGAGTTTCCCATTGAATGCCATCCGGTGAAACGGCCCCCTGCATGCCAAATACCCTGTTGTCTCTTATCGCTGCAGGTTCTACGGCCCTGCAGCCCGGGGCATTTTCAAGATAATCCCTGTATTCCTCCAAAGTATAGACCGCCTCACTGACCATCTTATAACGCTCATCGTCAGAAGTGGGGTCAATGAATACCGTACCCGCAAACTTAGGACCCGGTATCAAATTGTTGTTCCTGCTACCGTTGAATTCAACCATTCCCAGGTTTGGCCTTTTCCAGTTATAACCATCATTGGACTCATAATATGCAAGATAGTTTATTCCCTTACTTGGAAGGGACGACCCCCAACCTGTAACACCCCAAAGCTTGTAAATACCATCCTCTTTTATTATCGTACCCAATCCGGGACCTCCTGCTTCCCATTCCTCTTCCGTTTTAATCACAGGTCCGAATTTAGATGCCTCATTTACCCTAATCTTTATTCCCCAGGGATAGTTATAGCTTTTGAATGTTGCCTCAAAAGGATTTTGGTCGCCTCTCACTGTTACATTCCTACCTTCACTGTCATACCACCCGAAAGACCCTTGTTGGACAAAATACCAGTTTGTAAATACTATCCTCTTTCCCTGTATCTTATAAGGATCACCTATTCTATATGGTAATGCACACATACCCAACCCCCCCGGTAAATAGTGTAAAATCATATTAATCGTATTATATCGTATTATTATTTACAGCTTTTATCTTTTTGGCCCTTCCATAGCCCCCTATCACTATCGTAAACCCAGTAGTTTCCATGTATATCCAGTCTATTTTTTTTAAACGGTCCCTTTACCATTTCCATGGTTTCCTCCCATGTCCTTATTCCGCTTATGGCATCAAGTGCCCTTACATTTTGAGCGCCGACTGCACAGGCAATTCTTATTGACTCTTCTATGCTCTTTTTACCCAGCAACGCAGCCAGGAAACCTGCTATGCTGGAATCGCCGGAACCCGTGGCCGATATAGCATCAGGAACATAAAAACTCTCCTCCAGGAGTTCCCTTTCAGACCAATTATCAATAGGGGAAGGAATTGCCTTCCCAAAATCGTTCAGTCTTTTCCGGTCTCCAGTTCTTATGTAGTAACCTTTAATACCGCACTTAATAACTGCCATACCCGTACCGTAGGACAACAGCTTGTTTCCCAGTTCTTGAAGCAGGTTTATGTCCAGGCACTCTATCATATCACGTCCCTTGGATACCCTGCCGAGCTCTTCATAGATATCCTTCCTCAGCATGAAAAGAGTTTCTTCGGCGCTTGGTATATAAATATCGACATATGGCAGTACTCTTCTCAAGATAGCATCCCAATTTACTTTACCGGACTGGGATGATGCATCGGGAAGTGACATATCAAGGGATGTCGTAACCCCTAAAGATTTGACTTTTCTAAATACCTGGGCTAACTCCTCTCCCCCATCGCTATAAAAACGTTTCATTAGGGGAGGATACCCGAAATGGAATATCTTGGCCTTTCCAACAAGCTCATAATTGATATCATCAGCGCAGAAAGTATCATTCGCTCCCGGGTTGTGGAAAAATATCCTGTCCAAGCCTGGCGGCACAATCACCACAGTATACGAAGTCTCTTCCCCTTCCGTTATTATCATGCCTTTATGCAAACCCCTGGGCTTTAAGATGTTGAGTATGCATTCCCCGAAGTAGTCCCTGCCAACCTTCCCCATCAGCTCCACATTGATGCCAAGAATTGAAAGGGCAATTCCCGTGTTTGAAACCGGTCCTCCCGGTGAAATATTTATTCTTCCGACATTAATTAGCTTTCCGGGGATAAAGATCTCATCAAGACTGTTTTTATTCGATTTTATAAAGGTCGGGGTTATATCAAGGCAGATATGCCCTGCCACAACAACTTGAGGTCTCAGCTTTTTCATTATAGGTCCTCCTTGGCAATTACAACATCCAGCTCAATAGTCATTATCTTTTGCGGGTCTACAAGCATTTCTACTCTATGGTCATCGTGTAC
>JAAZDH010000326.1 GCA_012512865.1 Clostridiaceae bacterium
ATGCATAGGTTATCATGACCTTTACTTCACCAGCGCCTGCTATTTGCGATAAAATTGATTCCATCTTTTCTTCCAGCCCTTCATTCCAACTGCCAAGCCCGGAACCCGCATCTTTTTCAGCCATGCTCCCGCCCATGCCGGTGTTGATCCTGTCACCCGTGATATAATCCCCGTCCGTTACCCTGTCATCCTTATTTTGAACAAGTGCTCCTCCCGCGATGATTATAATTATGCCTACGATAATAATTATGATGCAATTTTCTATAACCTTCTTTTTATCCTGTTTTGAGATGATATCCTTTATACGGCTAATAACTTTATTTACCATATTCCGTATTAGTCCTGACATGGCACACCTCGCTTTATACCAACCTCGTTTTATTTAAATGATATAACAACATCTTCCTTTTTTATTGCAAGGAAACTGCTTATTCTATTTTCAAGCGTTTCCGCTATTTTGTACCTGGCAAGTTCATCACCATTCCCGATTGCCATGTTTTTTGATTCCATTAAATCACCCTCTTTATCTCCTGTTTTGTCCTCAATTGTACTTTCCCCGCTTTTTGCCCCACCTGTTTCTCTACTTGTTTCTCTGCTTACTCCCTCTTTGCCTGTCTCCTCTTGCCCGCTTTCTCCAAGTTTTCCCATGCTTATTTGAATTTTTCCAATCTTCTCCACGGGAATAATTCTAAAACCAACATCTTCCTGCCTGCCTTTTTCTTTTCCATCCGTATTGCCATCTTCAATCAATACATATAAGTAAACCTTTTTAATTTCGCCAAAATAAATTGAATTATAATCTTCATTTATAGTGACATCTGCCTTTACGCCTTTTATTCCATCAATTCCCCTGGCTGCCCGTTCTATGCCTTCAACCAGCTTTTCCCTGTAAACCATGGCAATCTGTTTTGCCTGTTCTTCCCTGAAGCCTGTACCGGCAACATGTGCTCCAACTTCAACTTCAAGGCTCCTTCCAATTTCACCGGGCAAGGACAAATCATAACCGCCGGAAAAAAGCTTTAACAAGGGCTGAACTACAATGATAATTATAATAATACCGGTAATGACATTTAGAAAATTTTTTATCCTGCCCGACGGAACCAGCATCTCCACCAGCACCAGGATGACAACCACAACAGTTATATCCAGGACCCAACCTTTAATAAAACCAATCAACTGGCCCCATTCCCTTCCCTCATCTCACCATGGCCGAGACATTTCCTGCTGTAATAACAGCAGTTACTGACACTATAAACATGAAAGCCACCACGGCTACGGCTGCAATTATTAATATTATTGAATTTGATACATCATTTATGCAATCGGTGATTCTTTTATCCGATATAGGCTCGACCAATGCACATGTAATTTTATACAACATAGCAACTGCAGTAATTTTCACAACGGGCACAAGACATATTGCAATCAGCACGAGAAGGACGATAACCCCTGCCGCGTTTTTAACCAGGAGTGAGCAGCCTATTACCATATCCGCGGCGTCCGAGAGATAACTTCCTACAACAGGAATAAACGTGCCAATGGCATATTTTACCGTTTTACTTGCAACACCGTCCGCTATGGCATTAATCGAACCTTGCACTGTAATAAACCCTATGAAAACCGTAAGTATGATTCCAATTGTAATAGTGGCAGTTTTCTTGATCAATCCTGCCAATCTTGATAAACTAACCTTGCTCGACACGTTATTGGTAATTGAAAGTATGGTTGACAAGAACACCAGGGGGACAAACACGTTTTTTACAAGTGTTGCAGCCAATTCAACGGTCATAATTAACACCGGTTTAAACATCCCCCCCGATACAATATTTCCGCCTGAGACCAAAAGTGCTATCATTACCGGCACGGTTGCATACATGAACCCCACCATATTCTCAATTACATCGAGACCAAGTGCAGAGACCTCTTTAAACCCGATTACCATAAGAGATACCCCAACCATGTAACAGGCAAAAAAAGCAATTTCTCCAACGCTTTCACTTAAAAAAGAAGCCTGCAGGTTCTTTAGCAGTGCGCATAGGACAACCAGGACAACCAGGCTTAACAAGACATGTAAATTCAGGTATATTTCCTGCAAGAAATAATCCATGCATTTCTTGATAATTTCTGCAATATTCAGCTTAAGTTCCCCTTTTAAAGCATCCCGTATCATTTCCCCGGGTCCATATCTTCCGAAAATATCGGCCATGCGGCTTGCGGAATACTCCTCGATATACTTTGTCAATTGCCTTATTTCATCTGAGTTGACCTGGTCTTCCAATATTTCTTCCTGCAAATCTTGTGAAAAACCATACTCCCCCGTGCTTTCCTCCCGGGCATATGTTCTTGCTTTTATCCCAAAGCCGGTCCAAGTTACAAGTATTATCAATATTGAAATGAAAACCGGCAGGTTTGTTTTTTTTCTTGTAAGTTTTTTATGGCATACAGCCACAACAATCCCCACCCCAAGCCTAATTTGAGCCTAGCTAACATATGTATTAAAACTTAAGGCATTAACTTCACAAGCATATCCAGCAAGGATGTAATTACAGGGATAGCCATTATTGCTATCAGTACCTTTCCGGCAAGTTCTATCTTGGAGGCAATTGTGTTTTCACCCGCATCCTTGCATATTTCAATCCCGAATTCAGTCACATAGGCAATGCCAACTATCTTAAACAACACCGGCAGGTACTGCATGTCAACATCCACCCTGTTTGCATAGGCTTTTATAAAATCCAGCACAGGTGTCAGCTTGCCTGCGACAAAAACAAATATGGTTATGCCTGCCAAAACGCTTGCCTGGATTGCAATTTCCGGCCTGTAACCCTTTATCATGGTCACCAGGATTGCAGATACAATCCCGAACACCACTACGCGGAATACATCCAATCCATCCTCCACCTCGCATCCGCCATTAATTAAAAATTAAACATCGCCCTTACCATGTTAAACAAATTCACGATTTCTCTTGCAACCATAATCAACACAAGGATTAAACCTGAAAGGGTTGTAAGCATTGCCAGTTCTTCACGTCCAGACTGTTTAAGAACCGAGTTGAGAATTGATACCAGTACGCCTATTGCCGCTATCCTGAAAATAAGGTCCATGTTCATAATCTTACCTTTCCTCTCGCCATGTAGTTTAAACTGCAGCTTGAACCGGTCAAAGGTCAAATTAAAACCACAACTGTTGCAATCCCGCCCAATAAGCCTAGCGTCCTGTATAACCTTTCATTTTTTTTCTTCTTTTCTTCTGCTTTTTTCTCCTGCAGGCCCAGCTGTTGAAGCAAAAACCCGGTATTCTTTAGCTGTCCTTCCAAGTCTGAATTCCCCAGCATTTTCCCGAAAGCCAGCAGAACATCCATATCTTCCGCGTTCAAGGCAGTTTTGCCTATGTTTTCCCTTACAGCCATCTCCCAGGCCAGGGACGCATTTATTCCCTGCTCTTTTTCCAGTTTCTCAACCGTGGACATGAAAAATTCTTTTACCGGGCTGTCAATGGAACTGCAAATTTTCCTGAATGCATCGGAAATGTAGGTTGAGAAAAACTTTATTTCATTTTCCAGCATCCGGATCATATCCTGCAGGATTCTCAATTGCACCGGTCTTTGCGAGCAATGGCCTGACATGTAGTACCCAATGAAGCTTGAGGTTGAAATCACCATAATGCTCCCGATTATTTTAAGGACCATGGTCATCTTCTCCTACGATACTCCTTTAGAATGCTCTCTTGGAATACTCTTCCGCGATACTCCCCTGGAATACTCCTTTATGCCGCATTTCCTGTAAATTCTTCTTTATGCCGCCCTTCTTATAGATCAATTCCATACTTGTCCCATCAACAATTTCTTCTACCGTCCCCGGGCCGTCAACATTGCTTAAAACAACATACCTTTCGAATAATCTCTCCTCCAGGAGGCTTAAAACCTCCCTCCTGCTCCTTAGCCCGGATATATTGTAACCATGGGCAGTTGCGATGATTTTTACGCCGGCATTCAAAATGGCTTCAATTGAACTACTATCCCCCCTGTCACCTATTTCATCTGTAACTATAACCCTGGGAGACATTGAGCGAACCATCATTAACATTCCAACCGACTTGGGGCATGCGTCCAATACATCCGTGCGCACCCCGACGTCAAATTGGGGGATCCCCTCGTAGCACGAGGCTATTTCCGAGCGTTCATCCACCAACCCTACTTTCATGCCATGCAACCCGATTTCTCTTACCCCGTTGCTCAAGACCCTGGCAATATCCCTTACCAGCGTCGTTTTCCCGCACTGGGGCGGGGATATAATCAGCGTGTTATATACTTCACGGTTGCTATCCAGGATGTACTTTATGATTTTAAGGGAGCATCCTATTATTTCCTTGGAAATCCTGGCATTCAAAGCGGAAATATTCTTCATGCTTACCACTTTTCTGCCTTCGGTTATGGTTTTACCCGCAAGCCCCACCCTGTGCCCTCCCGGCAAGGTTAAAAAACCGTTTTTTATGTCATCCTGGAAAGCATAAATGGAATTCCTGCTCATAATTTCAAGTGTTTTCAAAATGTCTTCATAGCTTGCTATAAATGCATTACATGCATTCTTGGTCAAATCCCCTTCCTTGCTTACAAACCAGTCATCCATGTAATTTTGCACCATCAGCGGTTTGCCGGCGCGAAGCCTTATCTCCTCAAAGCACCGGAATTTCTCCGGCTTGATATTCTCCAAGGCATTCCTTACTTCTTTTGAAAAATAACTGGTAATATTGCCCCGGTTACTGTTACTATAAAGCAAGTTTATTACAGACCTCCCGTTTTCATAAAGTACCGGCAATAACGCCCGACAATTCATTCAAGTTAATTATGTAATTCGGTTACAATATATTAATATTTGTATTTGTCCAAATTTATGACATAAAAAAGCCTGACCCGGGTTAATTACCGGGCACACCACTAAATCGGTTTTCCGGTAATTAATCCAGGGCCAGGCCATACAACCGGGAAATAATGCATTCATGTTTCCATGTTGTTCTTATTTATTCCAAGGTCTCATGCCATAGTAGCATTTATCAGCGTTTGTTTAGGAGAGGTTTATATCAAGGCAGTAGTCGCTTAAAGAGGCCGGTTCACTGCCCCGTTCAATCGCCCATCCACTCTATGTCAATAATTTCGTGGCACTTGGGGCATTCTACCGTACTTACCTCCCCTTCAATGTACTCTTCCTTGCCAATCTCGATAGCCGTAAAGCAACACGGGCATTCCACCACGTAAAAATCCTGTTCGCATTCTTCCATGCGCCCTTCACCGTACTGTCCATCGCACTCATCACATTCATAATTGTTTCCTTCATACTCGTAACTGTCAACGGGGACGGCACCACAAAAATCGGCATCGTTTTCCGCATCAAACTCACTTATTCCCTTACAATTGTATATCATGTTCTCAATGTCGCTCAAATCATCATCTATGCCGATAATCTGTTCCTTGTGCTGCTCCTGCACGCTTGCCAGTTCTTCTATGGCCAGAGCCATATCATCCATAACGTCAACTATTGCTTTTAACAGCTGGTTTTCCATGGTTGGCTTGCCTTCTTGCATGCTTTCAACAAGGCTCCGTAAATAAGCCATTCGCTCCTTCAAATGATTCATCTTGCATCCCCATCCATTCATGTTTTAAAACAATGATGCCATGTGAAGCTACAACCTCTCCATGTACTCCCCTGTCCTGGTATCTATCCTTATAATATCGCCCTGGTTCACAAAAAGAGGTACCCTCACCACGGCACCGGTTTCCACGGTGGCAGGCTTCGTCGATCCGCTAACCGTGTCCCCTTTTACGCCGGGCTCGGTATGGATTACTTCCAGCTCCACGAAATAGGGAGGCTCAACGCCAAACACCTTGTCTTTAAAAGACAGGAACTTGACCACCATGTTCTCCTTGATGAACTTGAGCGCATCTCCCAGTATATCCGCGCCCAGGGGCACCTGCTCGTATGTTTCCACATCCATGAAGTAGTAAAGCTGCCCGTCATTATAAAGGTACTGCATGTCCTTTCTTTCAATGTGGGCCTTTGGCATTTTATCCGTGGGGCTGAAGGTTTTTTCAACTGTCACCCCCGTAATAATATTTTTAAGTTTTGTCCTCACGAAAGCAGCACCTTTCCCGGGCTTTACATGCTGGAATTCCACCACCTGGTATACGCTCCCGTCCATTTCAAAAGTAATGCCATTCCTAAAATCTCCTGCAGTAATCATGTCTCTTATACCTCCATTACACTTATCAAATCAAAAAATAAGTTCACCTTTAAGATCTATTTCAAGATCAATTTTAAAGTCTCTCTTAAGAGTACCTTTGCCAAATTCCAGTATTTCTTACAGGACAATTATTCCCTCTATTATTATTAATTTCCTTGTTTAATATTAATATTAAATTATATCCGGTAACTTTTCAAGGATTATTACGGTTAATATTACTGCCAATAAAAGGTTTAATGGGCCGCAATCCTTTATTAAACGGTATCTCTTTCAAGGCGCCTTAAGCTCTTCACCTGGGTTAATCACTTGTAAATCACAGGATAATCATGTCCTTGGGTGATGCTGTTAAAACGATCGGTTCATCATCGCCCATCACTATCATGTCCTCTATTCTCACCCCGCCGAACCCTTCTATATAAATGCCGGGTTCTATTGTAACCACCATGCCTTTTTCAATAGCCGTCTCGCTGGAAGCAACACTCGGGTCCTCGTGTATTTCCAAGCCCACGCCGTGGCCAAGGCCATGGCCGAAATTGTCACCATAACCTGCCCCTTTAATTATTTCTCTTGCAATGGAGTCAATTTCTTTTCCCGTCATGCCCCTCCTGGCACGTTTTAGCGCTTCGACCTGCGCCGTAAGCACAGTATTGTATATTTCCTCCATTTTCGCGCAGGGTTTTCTTCCCACGAACACCGTCCTGGTCATATCCGAGCAATATCCACGGTACACGGCTCCAAAATCCAGGACTACCGGGTCACCATCCTCGATCAGCTTTTCCGATGCAACCCCGTGGGCCATCGAGGACCTCTTTCCCGAAGCTACTATGGTCTTGAAGGAAGCTCCCTCCCCGCCCCTCTTCTTTACGAAGTATTCCAGTCCGGCCGCAACTTCAAGCTCGCTCACACCTGGTTTTATATACGGAAGCACGTGGCTGAAAGCCTCGTCGGCTATTCTTACGGCAGTTCTTATTAAATTGATTTCTTCTTCATCTTTAACAACCCTCAGGGATTCCACCACGTTCTTCAGGGGTTTTAGCTCCTCCACCTCCAATTTTTCCTTTAAATCAAGGAATTTATCGTATGAAAGGTGCAAGCTCTCAAAACCAAGCTTTCTAATGCCGCACTTTTTTATTATTTCGTTCAGCTCGGCATTAATGCCTTTTGTATATTTCACAATCTCGAAAAAAGGCGCTTGCTGCGCTGCCTGTTCATTGTACCTGCCATCGGTAATAAGGATGGAATGGTTTGCAGTTATTACAAGGTAGGAAAAGGAACCGGTAAATCCTGACAGGTACATGAAGTTTTCTCTTTTTGACACCAGCATGCCATCAACGCCATTATCCTCCAGCTTGCTTTTTATCGAAAGGAGCCGGTTCATCAGGGCTTCCTTCTTACCGTTCCTGCTTCCATCACTTGCATAATCGCTCATTGTTAAGCCACTCATCGACATATCCCCCCGTTAAAGTCCTGCGGCAGCATAAAGGGCCAGCACGTAACTGTCAACCCCAAAACCGCTTATTTGCCCGATACACACCGGTGCTATAACCGATTTTGACCTGAATTCTTCCCTTGCGTAAATATTCGACAGGTGAACTTCAATAACCGGCAATTCCACCGCTTTAATCGCATCCCTTATAGCTATGCTGTAATGGGTAAAAGCTCCCGGGTTGATTACTATCGCGTGGTACCTGCCCCTGGCCTCGTGGATCTTGTCAATTATGTCCCCTTCATGGTTGGATTGCATGAATTCAACCAGGATATCCAGCTTTTCGGCCTCGCGGCAAACAAGCATATTAATATCTTCCAGCGTACTGCTGCCGTATATGCCTTTCTCCCTTTCACCCAGCAAATTCAAGTTGGGACCGTTTATAAACAGTATTTTTTTCAATTTTATCCCCCTTTTCAACAATTGCTTTTACTTGACCTTATATCCCCTTAAACCAGCTTTAACCACCCGGTTGGCTTTTATAAGAACGAAAAGTACCAGAACCATATATCCTGCCCCCACATGATGGCTATAAATGCCGCAATTGCTATAAACGGGCCAAAAGGTATTGTATCCTTCCTTTTTTTTATGCTCAGGATGATAAGTATGATACTTGCAAGCCCGCCTAAAAACATTGAAAGAACAAGGACCAATGCACACATTTTCCATCCCAGGAAAATGCCTACCGGCGCAAATATTTTCACATCGCCCATTCCCATTACTTCTTCATTTTTGAACACGATTGCACCGAATAATGCGGTAAGGAGCAACAACCCCGATCCTGGCAAAATTCCCAGTAAAGGGCTCCACCAACGTCCATCTTCGTATATTTTCAATGGCAGGAATATGTTGTACACAAAAGCAGCGGCACTTCCCGCCAATCCTGCAAGGACAAGCCCGTTTGGTATCGTCTTTGTTTTTATATCTATAAAAAACATTATTATAAGTATGCACATTAAATAGGCAAAAAATGCAAAATCAGCCGTTAAACCATACTTTGAAAAAACCAGGATGAAGACTGCTGCCGTGGAAAACACAACTATAATCTCCCTTATCTCCCCGGCTTCCCCTTTCCTCTTTTTATCCCTGAAGTCCCGCCAGCATTCAAGCAGGGATTTTTTTTCAAGTAAAATTCTATCAAGCAAAATATGTATAATAACACTATTCAAGTAACCTGCCGCCAAACCTGCAACAAGCACCATGAAATATTTTACAGTGTAGGTTGCCACGCTAATGAAAATTTCTTCCATAGAACCCCTCTCTACAAGGCAAACCCGGAAAAAACTCGAACAGGCGCCTGGTAATTTCATCCGGCACTTTTATGCCCATCCATATTTCATATGCCATTATTCCCTGGTAAATAAGCATCCCAAGGCCGTTAACCACTTTTATTCCCTGTTTTTCCCCTTCCTCCAGGAATCTCGTCTTCCCGGGATTGTAAATAACATCATACAAGACCTGGCGGGGTAAAAAACTAAATGGAAAGTCCAGGGGGGTCTTGTTCACATCGGGGTACATGCCCACGGAAGTCGCATTTATGATTATGTCAGACTTTGTTAAAACCTCTTCAATTTTTGTATCCGATGTGCCATGATATTCTGCCACGGGTGATATGTTGCCGTTAATTAATTCGGCAATATCCGCGGCCTTCCCGCGGGTCCTGTTTATTATGTACAACCTTGAAATGCCTTCAAAAGCCAAGCCCACGGCAATAGCCCTGGCAGCGCCCCCGGCTCCAAGCAAGGCCACCCTTTTTCCCCGTAAATCATCCATGCCTGATTCCTCCTTAAAGGAGCGGATAAATCCGGGAATATCCGTGTTATATCCGTATAACTTCCCATTCACGTTTTTAACGGTATTAACAGCTCCTACAAGGGCGGCTTCCCTCGAAACCTCGTCTATGTACCTTACCACCTCGTTTTTATATGGTATGGTTATATTGAACCCGACTATATTTATTGCCTTCAACCCTCTTACGGCAGCCCCAAGGTCTCCCTTCTCCACGAGGAAGGGAACATATACGGCATCAATTCCAAGGCCCCTGCTGACAGTATTATGAAGTTGGGGTGAAATCGAATGGGACAATGGATTCCCTATGACTCCCAGCAATTTCGTTTTTCCTGTTATCAAGTTTACAATTTCCATCCCAGTATAATCCATCGTTTTTCCACCCGTCATTTTTCCATCCGCTGTTTTCCCATCCATCGCTTTTCCATCCATCACTTTTCATCTATTGCTTTTACCTTTTTTAATTGCTTCATAATACTTTTTTAGTATATATCTTTCAGGATATCTTTTCAACCTGACAAATAATGATTCCTTTTTATGAAGGGGCTTTACTAGTATTGTGTATATGCCAAGCCTTTTCCCACCATATATATCCGTAAAAACCTGGTCACCAATTGTTGCAGTCTCGCCGGGTTTTAAGCCCATGAGGGCTACTGCTCTTCTAAAAGAACCGCTCATGGGTTTTAAGGCCCTGTATATAGCATTCAATTTGATTCTTTCATTAAACTTTTCAACCCTTCTCTTAGCAGCATTAGATACAATGCATAATTTAAAACCCCTGTTTTTTGCTTCTTTTATCCATTTTATTGCACTATTGTCAGCTTCCTTCATGTAAGAGGGCACCAGGGTATTGTCAATATCCAGCAAAAGGCCTTTGATTCCCTTGTTCCAAAGTTTGCCAAGATCAATATCCTGTACCTTGTCCACTATTTCATCAGGAAAAAATTTCTCCACCATTTTTTACCCTCCGCCTGTTCAACTATGAACATAATAGCAGAACATTAATCCCTTATCAATAAGCAATAAGCAACAGCCAATAACCAGCAACCAACGGTCAATAATCAATAATCGATAGTCAATAGTCAATGGACAATAGCCTAATCAATAATTCATGATCAATAAATAATGACCAAGATCTGGCTAATAATAGATTAAAACACGAATTCAATTCCTAATCAAATATAATCATTCTTCATTATTCTTCGTAATTTTTCAATACTTCATAAATAAATTTTATAAATAAATATATTTCAGGACCCTCTCAACAATGGCAGACTTCTCTTTATCTGAAAGCTTAAGGCAGGTGTAAGGATCAAAACTTGCTATCCTGCCAACATTGCTGTCAAGTTCAATACCCACGTCTCCGCATATACATGACACTGAATTTTTCTTGTAGTAGTAGAACCTGAACCTGCAATCCTTTCCCTTTGTAAACTGGTATACATAATAATACAGTTCCATTTAGTATCCCCCCCGAGTAACAAAATAAGCTGGCAAAAAGCAGGCCGGCTACAAAATATCCCGGCAATAAAATAATGCTCTTGTTATATATCTATGTTTTTTTTTGCAATATGAGAACCGGGTAATGTAAGCAATATAAGTAATACAAGCAATATTAGCAATATAAGCGATACAACCATATATAATACAACAACCTGGTGATTACATGGTACAAGCATCTTCATTAACACTTATGCATTCCTGTTTAAATTTTTATACCAAGGTTTTCATAAAAAATCTGGATTTTTATCCTGAAAAGTTGCATAATATAAATAAGTTAAAACCTCGAAGTTAAAAAGTTGATATGTTTACTAAAGCTGAAAACTTTGCTTAAATTAATCAATTGTAAATATATGAAAAAAAATAAATTACTAAGCATACAAGCCATATAAAATTGCAGCAGAAAGGGGAATAAATCGTATGCCATACCAAATCAAGATTGAAAAAACAAAAACTCCAAAGGAAAAGCCGGATCAACACAACCTAGGCTTTGGAAGGTTCTTTACGGACCATATGTTTGTCATGGATTATGCAGCCGGTAAGGGATGGCATGATCCAAGAATTATACCTTACTCGCCCCTGTCACTTGACCCTTCCACGATGGTTTTTCATTACGGGCAAGCCATATTCGAAGGGCTCAAGGCATACAGGTCAAAGGATGGCAGGATCCTGTTATTCAGGCCGACAAAAAATATTGAAAGGCTGAATATATCAAATGACAGGCTATGCATACCTCAAGTAGACCCGGGTTTTGCCCTCGAAGCAATTAAAACCCTCGTTAAACTTGATGAAGACTGGATTCCTTCCCTTGAAGGCACCTCTCTTTATATCAGGCCTTTCATTATATCCACGGACCCGTACCTGGGGGTCAGGCCTTCCCATACCTACAAGTTTATCATCATATTGTCACCCGTTGGGGCATACTATCCCGAGGGAATAAACCCTGTTAAGATTTATGTTGAAGAGAATTATGTACGCTCGGTAAAAGGAGGGCTGGGGTATGTAAAAGCAGCGGGAAATTACGCGGCAAGCCTGAAAGCCCAGGAAGAAGCAAATAAAAAGAACTACACGCAGGTTTTGTGGCTGGATGGAGTTGAAAAGAAATACATAGAAGAAGTTGGCACAATGAATGTATTCTTTGTAATAAACAGCGAAGTAATCACTCCATCCCTTGAAGGCAGCATCCTCCCGGGGGTGACTAGGGATTCCGTTATACATGTACTTAAGAGTTGGAATATAAAAATAACAGAAAGAAGAATAACCATTGATGAAGTTTTTGATGCCCATGCAAAGGGCATGCTGGATGAATCATTCGGTACAGGTACAGCTGCGGTAATCTCGCCTATCGGAAGCTTAAACTGGAAAGGGAAGACCATCGCCATTAGTAATGAAAAAACAGGCGAGCTGGCCCAAAAATTATACGATTTTATTACGGGCATACAATACGGTAAGGTAGAAGATACCTTCAATTGGACGGTACAGGTTTTGTAACCGGGTGTTTGCCTGTAAAACAAATTTGCAGGCCGGCCTGCTGCATGTGTGCACAGGAAGCTGGCCTGTTTTGTTTTTGCTTCATGCTCGCCTGGTTACTTGCTTCATGCTCGCCTGGTTGCTTGCTTCATGCCTGCCCGGCTGCTGCAAGCCTGCCCGGTGGGGAGACTGCTGCAAGTCTTCCCGGTAAGGGGCTTTTTCAATTTTTTGTAATGTTTTCATTATCCTTTAATAGAATATTATATAGTAGAAGATTATTATACGGTTAAAGATAATCGTTTTATACAGGTGATTATCTTTTTTCTTTCTTATTTTTAATTATCCACAAAGTTGGGAGCTGTTTTTATGCTGGCACGGCAAAGTAACAGCTGTTATAAAAAACTAACAGGTCAAAGGTTCGGGCGTAAACCGGTGCATAAAATACCTGCACCTATGCCGGGGTATAAGTTGATGACGCATAAGCCGGCGCACAAGCCAGGATACGGGTTGATGCGCATATTTACAAGTAAGTTGCCAGCCCTGTTAATACCTGCGGCAATCATTTTGTTTATCTTTCTTCTCATGATATTTTCCAAGGCTGCCCTTGTCTCGGCAGCGAAGTCCGTTGAGCTTTGGCTGGGGACGATTATTCCATCCTTGTTTCCATTTATGGTTGCATCGGAAATATTAAGCGGTACAGGTTTCGTGGGAACTACAGGGAGATTGTTTAGGCCCTTGATGAAATCCTTTTTCAACCTGGCGGGATGTTCCTCCTATCCCTTTGCTTTAGGCCTTGTCAGCGGCTCTCCTGTTGGAGCAAGAGCTGTTGCCAGGTTGCGGAGAGACAATTTGTTAACCAAGGAAGAAGGTGAGAGGCTGCTTGCATTCTGCAATAACTTAAGCCCCCTTTTCATAACCGGTGCCGTTGCAACGGGCATGTTGAAAAAAACATCTTTAGGCCTGTTTTTACTTACCTGCCACCTCGCATCCTCGATTTCAACAGGGTTCTTGTTCGGGCTTCTCAGCAAGAGGAAGGCTTCCATGCCAAAACCCGTCGTTCCCAGGAAAGCAGGCAAAAAACGGGCTTCCATGGCTGGTATTGCTGCCGGGCGAAAGCAAGGAACCGCAACAAACCAAGAAATTACACGAAATGGCGTGATTGCAGCAAATCCCGTTACTGCCCGGAACCGCGTAATTACGCGAAGGGATGTGGGCACAATGCTGGTGGATGCAATCGGGAATTCGATAACAACAATAATGATTGTCGGTGGATTTATTATATTTTTCTCGGTTATAACAGGCATACTTACGGAATCGGGTATCTTGCAAACCGTATCCGGCGTACTTTTTGCATTTCCCGCGGTGTCAAAGTTTCACGGCATTTTAAATTCCGTCATATCATCTTTAATTAGCGGCTTTATTGAAATTGTAACAGGCCTTAAACAAACCTCCAGCCTGGATTCCGTATCACTGACTGCAAAATTAGTCCTTATAAGCGCTATCATGGGTTGGGGAGGGTTATCCGTCCATTTTCAAGTTCTAAGCGCAGTAAAGGATACCGATTTGAGTATTAAACCTTACCTGGTGGGAAAAATGCTTCATAGCATGCTCGCCGCATTATATACATATTTAGGCTTAATAATAGCCAGCCATTTCAACTGGTTTACCCGTGAAGCTTTTTATTTGACACAACCAGGCAAAACGGTAACATGGCTGTATTACTTGAGTTCTTCCTGCAGGCAGCTCCTCTTTTTTATTGCTTACGTGCTGTCGGTGGCAACCATTGCCACCTTCTGCCTTCCAAGAAAAAAATAAACTAATTATTTCAATTCTTCCCTGTTTACCTGGATAACATCAAGAGTATCCTTTAATATTTGCTCAACCTTGTTTAATATGCTGTCTGCATATTCCCTTGCTCCCAGGCGGATTTCCCTAGCGTTTTTCTGGGCATTTGATATAATTTCATTTGCTTGCTCATACGCCTTTCTCGTAATTTCATGCTCATCTACCAGTGCAGCTATCTTGTTCTCGGCTTCCTGGATAATATTATTAGCTTCTTTCTGGGCTTCCAACAAAATTCTCTGCCGTTCTTCCTTTACCCATTTCGCCTGCTTGATATCATCTGGAAGTTTCAGCCTTATTTCCTTGATTAATTCCAGCACCTCTTCCTTGTCGACAAGGCTTCTTCCGGATAGAGGCAAAGATATGCTTTTCTCAATGAGGTCCTCCAATACTTCCAAGATAGACAATATTTCCACTATAATTTCCTCCCCTAATCGCCAGGTTTAGTCTTAGATATGTACTGCCATGTCTCGCATCAAAATAAGGAATTATTTTACCATATTCGGTTTAGTCCTTGATATATACTATACCTCCATGTCCCTTGATAATATTTCACCAAGTGCCCATCCGTAGCTTTTCATATATCCTCTCCTTTATGCAGTCCGGAACAAGTCCCCCAATATCTCCCCCGTTTATTGCCAGTTCCTTCACTGCACTTGAGCTTAGGTAAGTATAATTGGTGCTTGCCATCATGAATAAAGTCTCAATATTGGGGTCGAGGTTTTTATTCAGTAAAGCCATTTGAAGTTCATATTCAAAATCCGACACGGCTCTAAGACCTTTGATAATAATCCTTGCATTCTTTTTCCTCATGAAATCCACCAGCAGGCCGGAAAAACTGTCCACTTCCACCTCTGGGTAATCCTTTAAAGCCAGCCTTATAAGTTCAACCCTTTCTTCCAGGGTGAAAGAGTACTTCTTGTTAATATTGTTTCCCACGGCCACAACCAGCTTGTCGCATAATCTTGAGCTCCTATGTATAATATCAATATGGCCGTTCGTTACCGGGTCGAAACTCCCCGGGTACACACAAATTTTCAACTCCAAACCCCTTTCGCGCTGCATTATTATCTCATATTTCCCCGCTGTAACTGTAAAAAGCGACAGCCGTGTTGCCATATACGCAGTCCCTTGCCAGTTTTAAATTTCCTGCCCTCTCAATTGCACTATCGTTGCTGCTCCTTTCCGCAACAACTACCCCCGTTTCTTTTAATAAGCCTTCTTTTTCAATAATATCAAGGCTTTTACCAAGCAAACCACTTTTATAAGGAGGATCAATAAATATTATATCAAACCTTTTACCATCCTTGGAGAGATTATATAACACTTTCAAGGCATCTCCCCTTATCACTGTCCCCCTTTCAGCCAACCTTGTTTTCATGAGGTTTTCCCGTATAACGGAAACTGCATCCCCGTTTATATCAACAAAAACTGCTTGCAGGGCACTCCTGCTTAAAGCTTCAATACCCAGGTTTCCCGAGCCCGCAAACAGGTCAAGCACATGGGCATTCTCCAGGTGTTTTGCAATAATATTGAAAACAGACTCCTTTACCCTGTCGGAAGTAGGCCTTGTTTCACAACCCTTTAAAGTTTTCAACTTATGGCCCCTGGCTGTTCCGGTTATAACCCTGAGTATCGTATTGTTACCTCCTCCATGTTATGGATCCTGTCTTGGACTCTAAGTATTGCCAAATTTTAAAGACGTTCGCTTCTCGTATGATTATTCATATAGGTATTTTATAACATGATACTTAATTGTCAATCATG
>JAAZDH010000327.1 GCA_012512865.1 Clostridiaceae bacterium
CATCCATTTTCCGAACTTGTAAGAATCTTTACAGTAAAAATAGCCATCTTTTATGTAATAGGTATGATCTATAATATAACAGTCATCATTTGAGGGCTTAAAATCTCCAATCTCAATGATAAAATCAGGATTGTTGATATGATCGGTTTCAAAGTTTTCATACTCTACTGCCATCCGTTTTGTCACTCGGTTTGACTTAACGATAAAATTGACGATACCATGGATACTATAATAGTTCTGCACCATGGTTCATACCCTGCCCGCTTGAATTGCCTTGATACGATTAACAATTTGCTTTGAGGCGTTTTCACCAAAGATTTGCGTTTGACCTGCTTGAGGAGAAAACTCCGAAATCATTTTACTAATCGCATCTCGGTCTGTGCCAACGAGGACATTCCATCCATCTTCGACCGTCTCAACCCACTCAGTATTCTCTCTAATTGTAATACAGGGGACCTGCAGAATATATGCTTCTTTTTGAATACCCCCGGAATCGGTGATTATTTTCTCTGCATTGTTCAGTAACTGTAAAAAATCGAGATAGCCCAATGGTTGAATGACTTGGATATTTTTTGCATTTAACAATTTTTCATATAGTCCAAAATTAACCAGAACTGACTGCGTCCTAGGGTGTACCGGGAAAACAACCTTCTTATCGGATGCGCATAGAGCTTCAATGATATTGGCGATGTTTTCCTTAATATCCGTATTACTAGCCCTGTGTATCGTTGCGACAAAGTATTCTTTTGGGGAAAGGTCGAGCCTCTCTAAAATGGTTGATTTATCTTCAGCTATTTTTTTATATCGTCTTAATGCATCGACTGTAACATCTCCGGTCAGATAAACCCCTTCAATAATGCCTTCATCACGTAAATTTCTAACCGCACTTTGTGTTGAGCAAAAAAGTATGTCAGAGCAGTGATCTGTGAGTATGCGGTTAATTTCTTCTGGCATTGTTCTATCAAAACTTCTCATGCCAGACTCAACATGACCGACACAGATCTGCATCTTTGCTGCAGCTAAGGCCCCTGCCAACGTTGAATTCGTATCTCCAAATACTATCACCATGTCTGGACGTGTTTCTGATAGTGTGCTTTCAATTTTTTCCAACATCTGCCCAGTTTGTCGCCCGTGGCTTCCAGAACCAATATCGAGATGGCAAGCGGGTTGTGGAATATGTAGTTCATCAAAAAATACTTGATTCATAACATAATCGTAGTGCTGGCCAGTATGGATAATGTGCGTTTCATAATGCGCGCTAAGCTCGTGCACTACTTGGGTACACTGAATGAATTCTGGTCTTACTCCAACAATGAGTGATATTTTCATTGCAATTCATCTCTCTGTCTTATATCTAGTACCTCTTATTTGGCACATAAAAGAGTTTATTGTTTGATGTGACGGAATTTAAATACTGAAAACACCCTCGTTTCCTCAATTGCCTGCCCAAGGCACATAGCAGTAATTAATTATATTTATTAAATCTTTTGAACGCCTATACCCTCACTTGCTCTAAAAGTGTAGATTGATGCTCAGAAATAATGAAGATCGATATATTATAGATATCCCTCAACATATTCAACCATGTATTGTGAGAAATCGCATTTTTCTTTTAGCAGGCGCTTCCTCTTTGCGAGCCAAGTTTCTACAATGGTGTTATCTTGTAAGAGTTCTATTGCCTTTCCAATTGCCTCATCAGCACTTCGATAGTTGAATATTAATCCATAACTATTTTCAAGTTCAAGGAAATTCCCCATATCATCTTTACCTACAAAAGAATTACATCTAATTGCGGGGGTACCGAGCACACCAGCTTCTGTAGTCATCGTTTGGGAATCCCCAATTACTAAAGTGGCATAATAAACTAAGTCATGTATCTTATCAGGCGCAAGCGTTATTCGATATTTTTCCAAATCTTTAGGGAGAGGACTCTCCGAAGATACAATAACCTTACAATATTTTGCAATCTCCTGAATTAATTCTCTCTTTTTCTCTAGATTGAAACCACCTTCCTGTCCAATATCGTGAACAGCACTCCATGAAACAAATCTTACCACAACATATTTTTCTCCGTCTTGTAACCCCAAATCCTTTAAAACTGATTTAGATGGGGAGAAATGGTTTGGATGCAAGTACGCCAATTCGAAGTAACTTTCAGACTTCACATGCTTTTTACCTAAGTCTTCCCTATAGCAGGATGGCGTAACAATAGATGAAGCAAAGGGGAAAGTAATAGATTGAACAACATGGGCCGGCTCACTATCTTCGAAAATAATGTACGGTTTCCCTTGCAGAGCAGCTACGTGAGCGAAATGCGGAAAGGCTTGTCCAACAAAGATATCTGGTTTAAAACGTCTTGAGATATTATAGGTTCGGAATATCCATAAGGGTGTATTAAACAGTTTCCCTAAAAATGAAGTTGGATTTTCCCCAATATGATCATATGGGAGATTTGCTCTTTTTAAGAGTGTCTCTGTGAGATCTTTTTCTACGGTAACGATTCTGACTTCATGCCCTCTCTGAACCATGACACGTATAAAATTCTTGAACATATAGACGTGTTTGGGGTGCATCATGCCAACGAGTATCCTCATGTCATATTCCCTCTTTGTGTACTAATGAATTACACAAATATATGTAATAATCCCTGCGATAGGACTACAAGCGCAAGCGAAGATCTTATAGACACAGTAATCCACGACAGTTCGGCAAACCTTAGACAAATAGAAATGCATATTGCCTCAATAAATGAATTTATGATTCAATGTCGGTGATAATAACTTCAGCAGACAGCCTTAAATCATTGCCCATTATAAGAAGTCTGGGAGAAAAAGGAGTCTACATAACAACCGCAGATTCAAGATCTGATGCACTTGGTGCTGCATCAAAATATTCCAAAAGTTTTTTCCAATATCCGTCTCCAGCACAAACTCCACTTAAATTTATAAATGCACTACAGACTTATTTGAAGAAGCACCCACAAGAAGTATTAATACCTATCCATTCCCAGGACACATATATCATCGCGGAATACAGACAGGCACTCCAGCAGTTTGCCAAAATA
>JAAZDH010000328.1 GCA_012512865.1 Clostridiaceae bacterium
ATATATTATCAGGCTCAATTCCATATTTTTTACTCTGCTTGAATGCCAGGAAAACTGCCAGGAGAAATGCAAAAGAAATAAGGATTCAGTACCAGTTAATAGGAATTCCAAGCACAATAAAAGCTACCCTGTTAACAGTAATTTTAAAATTCCACAATCCCGGAAATTCTATTACACTCATAATTTACCTCCTTTACCAAGCCTTCTGCCATAGTTTTCTCCTATCATCCCATTAACTACAGAATATTTTATCATAAATATCCCGTTAATAAAATACAATCCATCTTAATTCCCCAACCCTTATCCATCCCACAACCTTAACACCTTTTTCCTAAAACCCGAATTCCACCCACCTTACACCTAACCACCTGGTGAGACAACTTCCTAAGGCTAATATTGGTCACCTTAATTCGTCGCATGAAATCCCAATCTACCACCCGAAAACATCTCGAAAACTTAATACCTTTTTCCTAAACCCCAAACTCCATCTACCTTACTCCTAACCACCTGGTGAGACGACTTCCTTAGGCTAATATTGGAGCGAGGCGTACGTATTGTTATGTTTAATGCCAGAAAATATCCGTAATTCGCCGCATGGGTATCCCAACCCATCACCCTTATCCATACACGACCTTAACACCTTTTTCCTAGATCCCAAATTCCATCTACCTTAATCTTACTTCCTGATTCTACTTCTTGGCGAAAGTACTTCTGACGGCTAATATTTGAGCGAGACTTACGCATTGTTATGCTTTAGGCCAGAAAAAATCCGTAATTTGCCGCATGGAGGCGGCGAGCCGTCACCCGAGCCATGGATGGCGAGTGTGACGGGTAGGATTTTTTCGCCAGCCTAAAACATTACAATGCGTTGTCACAGCGACCATATTAGCCGAGGAAGTACTTTCGCCTTCTCCGTATTAGCCAAAGAAGTCCATTCACCCCCCTCCATATTAGCCAGGAAGTCGTCTTACCCCCCTCTTACAATGTCTATATCCTCCTTAATCCTTTTAACAAGTTCCTACCTGTTCTTGAACCTCTTTTCGTCCCTTATCTTTTTCACAAAGAAAACCTCAACCTGCTTGTCATATATGTCTTCATCAAAATCCAAAATGAAAGTTTCAACATCAACCTTGGTGTTCCCAGGGTTTATCGTTGGATTCATGCCGACATTTGTTACGCTCTTGTACATGTTTCCATTTACAAGGGTTCTTGTTATGTATACTCCACAGGCAGGCAAGAGTATGTGCCCTCCTGTGCTGATGTTTGCGGTAGGGAATCCAAGCTCGCTTCCTATGCCCTTTCCCCGTTTAACCGTACCTGTTACGGAATAGTGCCTTCCAAGAAAATAAAGGGCATTTTCCATGTCACCGCAAGATATGCATTCTCTTATCAAGGTACTGCTTACAATATTGTTGTTAACTTTAATCGGAGGTATTACTATGACCTTGAAACCATATTTCTGGCCCAGTTTCTTAAGCAAGCCCGCATTACCCCTGCCCTTATGCCCAAAAACATAGTCAAATCCAACCACAGCCAATTTAATGTCAAAATACCTTACCAGGATTTCTTTTATAAATTCTTCCGGCTGCAACCTTGAAAAAGTCTCATCAAATTCTTCATAAAACAAGTAGTCAAGTTCAAGATTGCTTAATAATTGTGTTTTCTTTTCCGTTGTAATAAGAATTGGAACGTCAGGTTTATTCTTTAATATGTTGTTGGGATGCTCAGTGAATGTATAAATCATGGAATGTAAATTATTCAACTTGCTCTCGCTTATAAGAATGTTAACCAAGGTCATATGGCCTATATGAAGTCCATCAAAATTTCCTAATCCGATCCCGAGGGGTTTTGCGAAATTTTTGCTTTTGTATACTACTTCCATGAACCTTCTCCTTTACTGCTTTTTTTAGTTTTTCATATTTTCATATTTTATTGTGAATATTACAATGAATATCTCTTTTATATTTTATTTAAAGGATATTTTTTTAACAGGTATTTCTATTATCCATGAATATTTTGTATCACATCATGCTAAAATCTTTCCCGGTTTTAAATAAAACCTGCCTTGTTTTTTTACTATTTCGCCTATTCCTATAAATTCATTTGCCCTATCATATACCCTTACTTCCATACCTTCATAAAAATCCCTGTCTTTCACACTCCCGGCATTTACAGGTATAAAACCCCCGTTTTTAAAACGCCAGTCATCCGGGCAATTTAGATGATAGCTTTTAAAATCGCTGAATGCGGTATCAATATTTAAAAGTATCCTTGTCAATTGGCCGGCTTCACTTGTCTTCAAAATATCCTCCAGTGTAAAGGCGGATTCTATTCCAAACACGCCAATCCGCTTTCTAACAAGAAATGACATATGGGCACCGCAGCCCAGCTTATCTCCTATATCTGAGCACAGGGTTCTTACATAAGTACCCTTGGAACAGGTCACATCAAAAAGTACCCTTGCATCTTCTATGTTTACAATACTTATTGAATGGATTACTATTTTCCTGGGTCTTCTCTCGATAATCTCCCCTTTCCTTGCAAGCTCATAAAGTCTTTTGCCTCCCACCTTTACGGCAGAGTACATCGGAGGTGCCTGGTATATTTCCCCGGTAAAACTTTCCACGGCTTCAACTATTTTTTCCCTTGATAGGTTAACTTCTTTCCTTGCAATAATATTCCCCGAGGAATCCTGGGTATCCGTGGAAATACCCAATGTAAGCTCAGCCCTGTATGTCTTTTTCATTCTTGTTATGTACTCTACAACCCTCGTAGCTTTACCTGTGCATACGAGCAAAACACCTGCAGCAGCAGGGTCAAGCGTACCCGCATGCCCTATTTTCTTTTCTCTCAGTATTTTCCTCAAGTATGCAACCACATCAAAGGATGTCATGCCTGGAGGCTTTAAAACGTTAATCAAACCATCCATATGCGTCCGCAGCCTGACGCCGCCGCCGCAATGCGACGCTTATCACGCAACTCATTTAAAAGCGTCAGAAGCGAGCAGTGCAAGGAAGGCAAGGCGCAAAAAATGTAGCATATGCAAGATATGTGAGGATTTTTGCGTCCGCAGCCTGACGCCGCAATGCGACGCTTATCACGCTTTTAAATCGGCTTCTATCCTCCTTTTTACATACTCCAACTCACCTTTTACAACACAGCCGGCGGCATTTTTGTGTCCACCGCCGCCATATTTTCCAGCAATTATTGAAACATCCGCATCCGAATTGGACCTTAGGCTGACCTTTACTTCGCCGTTTTTTTCCCTGAATAAAACAGCAATTTCCACTCCCTGCAAGTTTTTTCCCAGGTTTACGATGCCTTCGCATTCATCTTCGCTTGCCCCGGCCACCCGTATCGTCTTTTCAGTTATGGTAATAAAAGCAATGCGGCCTCCATCCAGGAGTTCCAACGAGTTTATCGCAGCCCCCATCAACTTAAGCTTTCCCAATGATATTGAATCAAATATTTTTGAAGATATCTCACTAATATTAACGCCTGCATTTACCAGGTCTGCAACTATTTCATGGGTCCTTGAAGTAGTATTTGCGTACCTGAATCCTCCCGTATCGGTTGCAATGGCAACATAAAGGCATGTTGATATGTCTTTATCAAGTTTTACCCCCATCATTCCTATTAACCCGTATATTATTTCCCCCACGGCGGAAGAGCCGGGTAAAACATAATTTATTCCAGCAAAATACGTGTTTGTGGGATGGTGGTCAATATTGACGGTAATCCTGGCATCCCTAAACATGGAAATTCTTTTCCCCAACCTTTCTAAGTCCCCGGTATCAACTGCAATAACAGTACCAGGCGAGACAACCTCGTTGGAATAAACCTTTATCAAGTCCCGTCCCGGGAGAAAACTGTACACCCTGGGTATTTCTTCTTCAAGATACAGTATCGCATTATTATTCAATCGTTTCAATGCCATGGCCAAGGCCAGGCTGGAGCACAATGCATCACCATCAGCCTGGACATGGGGAAGTATAATGCTATTTTCCGATTTGCGCAAAACGTCTACTATACTACTTGCCGGAATTGTTTCCATCCTTCTGCACTTAATCCTCTTTTCTTATACTATTAATCAACTTGTTAATATAAATTCCCTGCTCAATGGAATTATCAAGTTCAAATACCAATTCCGGGGTGTACCTGAGCTTGATTCTCTGTCCTATTTCCCTCCTGATAAACCCTGAAGCATTTCTTAGACCTTCCATGGCATTCTTTTTATCCTCTTCATTTCCCAGCACGCTAATATATACTTTCGCGTATCTCAAATCCCGAGTGGTATTTACGGATAATACGCTTACAAACCCCGGCAAACGTGGGTCTTTAAGCTCACTTTGTATGATATTGCTAACTTCCCTCTTTATTTCTTCTGAAATCCTGTTTATCCTTTGTTTCATATGCAAATCACTCCCAAGCACTATTCTTGTACTGCCTTCATCGTATAAGCCTCAATAATATCCCCTTCTTTTATATCATTAAAATTTTCCAGCAGTATTCCGCATTCATATCCTTGTGTAACTTCTCTCACATCATCTTTAAATCTCTTCAACGAAGCGATTTTTCCCTCGTATATCAAGATACTGTCTCTTAATACACGTACATCGGCATTCCTTGTTATCTTACCTTCAAGGATATAACTTCCTCCTATTGTGCCTACCCCAGATGCCTTAAATAACTGCCTTATCTCGGCATGCCCCAGTATCACCTCTTCAAGTTTCGGTTCCAGCATGCCTTTCATCGCAGCTTGTATATCTTCAATAACATCGTATATAATCTTGTACAACCTTATATCAACATTTGAATTCTTTGCAATTTCCGATACATTAGGCATGGGCCTTACGTTGAAACCAATTATGATGGCATTTGATACATCTGCAAGTTTCACATCCGTCTCGGTAATGCCGCCCACCCCGCCATGTATCATGTTGATTTTGACATCATCATTGCTAAGTTTCTCGATAGCCTGCTTTAAAGCTTCTACAGAACCCAGGACATCTGCCTTGATTATCATGTTCAATTCCTTAACCTTGCCTTCCTGGATCTGGCTGAACAAATCATCAAGGGAAACCTTGGATGCCGATTTCTTCATCATTTCTTCCTTCAGGGCTTCTTTCCTTTTTTCTATCAAGCTCTTGGCAAGCTTTTCGTCTTTTACTACATAGAACAATTCGCCTGTTTCAGGCACTTCCGGGAAGCCTAGGATCTCGACAGGGGTTGAAGGACCTGCTGATTTGATGCTTTGGCCTTTATCATCAGTCATGGCCCTGATCCTGCTTAGGACAGTACCCGATATGACGGTATCACCCACATTTAGCGTTCCTCTTTGTACCAGCAATGTGACAATAGGCCCCCTGTTCTTGTCCAACTTGGCCTCGATAATGGTACCTTTAGCTTGCTTTTTCGGGTTAGCCTTCAGTTCAAGCAAATCAGCAGTTAATAACCG
>JAAZDH010000329.1 GCA_012512865.1 Clostridiaceae bacterium
CGAATTACGGATTTTTTCTGGCCTTAAGCACAACTAGCCGTAAGCCTTGCTCCAATATTAGCCTTCGGAAGTCGTTTTGCCATATTGTATGTCATATAAACTAAATACACCCTGCACCAAGAACCAAAATCATATTATGCGGATGAAAAAGCCTGTCCATATCATATTGACTTGTTACATAATTTTGTGATAACTTTAACATATGCATTGTAATAATTCTTAAAGGGGGTGCAGTTATGGATATTGCATTTATCGTAACATTTACCGGGCTGGTTATTACTTTCATGGCGCTGATAGCTTTAAACATGCTAATATCTGCTTCAAGCAAAGTATTAAATGCCTTTGGCAGCAAGAACAGCAATAATGGCGGGAATAATGCAAAAACCAACGGAACTTCACGTGCGCCAGGAACTGAAAGCGATACGGCGGTTGCGTATGAAATAGCCAATATTAATAATAACATTAATAGCAATAATTTGATGCATTTGATGCATCAACATGATGAAGAGGAACTTATTGCAGTATTAACTGCCGCAATCATGGCAAGTGAAAGAAAAGCTCCTGGCTTTAAAGCAAAGATTAAATCTGTAAGAAGAATAAATAATATTTCTCCTGCCTGGAGTTATGCTGGTTTAATGGAACAGATCGGGAACCGTTTATAAGAGCCGTGCAAGTATATAAAAAGGCCCTGTGGATACATATTGTATTTTAACGGGTTTATGATGCAACACATGCATGTTAATTATTTATAGAGGTTATTATAGAGGTTAATTGCTTGATCGTGAAGTTAATTATTTAATTTAGATTAATTTTTTAAATAGTATAAAACTAATTGGTTGATCTTTGTGTAGTTAATTGTTAGAACTAATACAAAGTTAATTGTTTAAGTAAAAAAGTTAATTATTCAAATAAAAAATCCAAGTACTAAAAATACGGAGAGAAGGATGGATTTAGGATATGTTTGCAGAGTTTATCAACAGCATTAGCCAGCTTCTAAGCGAATCAGGCTTCGCCCAGGGAAACTGGAAGCAATATTTGATGATTTTAATTGCCTGTTTTTTGATATATCTTGCAGTTGTTAAAAAATACGAACCTCTTCTTCTGCTTCCAATTTCATTTGGAATGCTGCTTGCCAATTTGCCCTTGGGCAACTTAAGTTCCCATGACGAGGGAGGATTAATATATTACCTGTACCAGGGCGTAAAACTTGGTATATACCCGCCCTTGATTTTTCTCGGCATTGGAGCCATGACCGACTTCGGGCCATTGATTGCATATCCCAAGAGCCTTTTACTCGGAGCAGCCGCCCAGCTTGGCATATTCGTTACCTTTATCGGTGCGATGCTGCTGGGATTTACACCTCGGCAAGCAGGGGCCATTGGAATAATAGGGGGTGCGGACGGCCCCACGGCCATATTTACGGCAACAAAGCTTGCTCCTGAATTGCTGGGTCCCATAGCAATAGCTGCTTATTCATACATGGCGCTTGTCCCAATAATTCAACCACCTATAATGAAGCTGTTAACCACAAAGAAGGAGCGCAGCGTGGTCATGACCCTGCTGCGCCCGGTTTCAAAGGTGGAAAAAATAGTTTTCCCCATACTGGTTACAGTTGTCGTTTCATTGTTGGTCCCCGGTGCCGCCCCTCTAATAGGCATGCTCATGCTGGGAAACCTTCTCAGGGAAAGCGGTGTCGTGGAGAGGCTTAATAAAACGGCCCAGAACGAATTGATAAACATCGTTACCATATTCCTTGGCGTATCGGTTGGTGCCACCGCAACCGCGGAAAGGTTTTTAAACCCTCAAACCATAGGTATAATAATCCTGGGTCTCGTTGCATTTTCATTTGGCACGGTAGGCGGAGTATTGCTCGGAAAAGTCATGTACTGGGCAACCGGCGGCAAGGTGAACCCCTTGATTGGTTCTGCAGGCGTTTCGGCTGTTCCAATGGCAGCCAGGGTATCCCAAAAGGTAGGTCAGGAAGAAAACCCCGGTAACTTCCTGCTAATGCATGCGATGGGTCCAAATGTGGCAGGCGTTATAGGCTCGGCGGTGGCAGCAGGCATATTGATCTCGATACTCGGATGAATATTGGCAAGATAGGATAAGACAGGGAACCATCCCTTGTCTTGTCCTTTTCCGGGCGGTTCCCTGTCTAAGGTCTTAAAGCTGTAAATTTCTCAATCTCAAAGTCTAAAACCTGGAAACATTCCCATTCTTCAAGTATTGTTCATGCCTAGTGTTGTTAATGCTACCGCTTAGCATTGTTCGCACTTGGCATTCTTGATTGATTCCAGGCAATCCTTGCAATACCCGTAAAACTTCACACTATGGTTTGTCACCAGGAATTCATTTTCCTTCAATATTTGCTCTTCCAGCTGCTCCAGCAAATCGTACTTTACTTCCGAAACCGAGCCGCACTTTTCGCAAATCAAGTGATGATGATGATGGTCTTCTTGGTTTTTATTAAGTTCATACCTTCCTTTCCCATCATCCAGGTTAATTTTGCGGACAAGCCCCATATCTTCCAATATCAAGAGTGTCCTGTAAATCGTTGCTACACCGATATCCGGGGAATTAACCTTGACAATGTCGTAAATTTCCTCCGGACTTAAGTGTTTTCTCTGGTTCTCCATCATGGTATTCAGTATGGCTCTTCTTTGGGCAGTGAACCTTAATCCCCTTGACTTAAGCTCCTGCTCGAATACAATATCACTATTATTCATCAATTATTTCCCTCAAACCTTTTATTGCTCACCCGCAAGCTGCTTCAGGTTGCTTCAAGCCGCATCAAGCTGCTTGATAATTTTCCGGATGACAGTTTTATTATAGCCAATTATTTATTTTTTTGCAAATTTTAAGCCCGTACCGCGCATGAAATATGATTTACCTGAAAATCATCATTTTTTTCTTTGCGAATCAAGTATACTTTTGCTATAATTAGAGAAGTTGAAACCAGGAATCGTTTCAAATGCTTTAAATGTTAAGTATTTTAAATGAAAATAGTTTTAATGTAATGCCTTAAATACGAAAAATATTTAAATGTTTTAAAGGGGCTTGTTTTAATGAAATACATTATAATACTTGGCGACGGGATGGCAGATTACCCGGTTCCCCAACTTGGCAACAGGACTCCCTTGCAATGCGCGGAAAAGCCGAATATGGATTCCCTTGCTTCAAAAGGCATTATGGGACTGGTTAAAACCATACCGGATAATCTGGCACCAGGAAGTGACATTGCAAATCTATCAGTTCTGGGTTATGATCCCGAAAAATATTATACCGGGAGATCCCCCCTTGAAGCCATGAGCATGGGAATAGATCTTGGCCCGGATGACCTGGCTTTCAGGTGCAACCTCGTAACCCTGTCCGACGATGAAAACTATCACGATAAAACAATGATTGATTATAGTTCAGATGAAATATCCTCCGGGGAAGCTTTTGAAATAATTAAAGATATCAACAGGCATTTTAAATCCGCAGAATTTGCTTTCTATCCCGGGATAAGCTACCGGCATTGCATGGTCTGGAA
>JAAZDH010000330.1 GCA_012512865.1 Clostridiaceae bacterium
ATATCGGTAAAGGTGTTTTCTTTTGTATTGAAGAACTATAACCCCCGGCGATGCCCCAAAAAGGTAATGAGCGCCGGCAATATCCTAAAAGGGAACAACCGGCGTCAATATCGAAAAATTAATAATCATAGGAATTATAGGCAAGGAGTTAAAAACTGATAAATAGCGGCAAGATTCTGAAAAGCAATAATTAGTTGCGATTTTCTAAAAGCTGTAAATTAGCAACCAGTGATAAGAGCAAGGGCACGGTGAAGGAAAAACTTGAAGAAAAGAGGCAGCGGTGAAAGTGAAAATAATAGTTATGTTGGCCGATTATGCCATCCCGGTTATTCTTCTTGTCATATTGTGCGTGGGCCTATACAGGGATGTAAAAGTTTTCGATACATTTATTGAAGGGGCAAAAGAAGGGATAGCAACGGTATTAAGAATAATTCCTTCATTAGTTGGCCTTTTTACAGCCATAGGGGTGTTCAGGGCGTCCGGGGCCATGGAACTCATGGTATGCGTTGCAAAACCCGTAATGTCATTACTTAACATACCAGCCGAGGTATTACCCTTGGTATTGTTAAGGCCTGTATCGGGAAGTGCCTCCCTGGCGCTGGTATCGGACTTGATAAACAAGCATGGACCTGATTCCTTTATAGGGAGGCTTGTATCCACCATGATGGGGTCGACGGAAACTATATTTTATACCATGACAATTTACTGCAGTTCTGTAGGAATTAAGAGTGTAAGGCATGCGCTGGCTGCTGCATTAATTGCGGACATGGCAGGGATACTTGCCTCGGTTTGGGCATGCACGCTGTTTTTCACGTAATGTTTATTCAAAGATAACTCGTGCTGCTTGTGATGCTGATAATATTAATGATAATATTACTGGTAATATTACTGATAATATTGCTGGTAATATTTATGACATTTACTATGCTTATGAAATTTACGATAATTAAAATATTTATGATGTCCTAAATAATCTTCCCGGTGCCTGTAATGACCATGGCATTTGCGGTTCCCTACAGGAACAAACCGATAATCCTGCATATAATATAGTATGGCTTATATTGCATGTCCCGCAGTTTTAAAAGGTTTTGGCTTGCTATCCTGTTAAACCCAAGCCTTGCCCTTGGATCCGACAGGTATATTGAAAGCATCCACTTTACAATGAACTTGTAAAAGTTAATAATACCCGGGCAGGAACAGTTTTCAACAGGATAGCCGAGCGAGCGGGCAAGAAAAAAAGTTATCCTTTCTTCGCATTCCTTGAGATTCCTATAATTATGCGCAAAATTCAAAGTCGTTTCATCTTCGCCTTCAAGTATTTTCTTGTTATAGTGTAAAAAATCCCTTAGCAGGATATTAAGAGTGCATATCCATGGGAAATGAACGGATTCAACATCCTTTGCCGTGTTTGGGCCGAGCATGGGATCAGAAGCGGAAACAACCAGTGCAAGAATGCAAAGTAATGAATTCGCTGAGGCTGAAAATTCCCATGGCGATATTAACGGGAATTGCTTGATGTAATAATCCGCCCAGGTTAGAATGTAATCAGCGGGATTTTCTTCCCCGGAAATGTATTTATAAGTGTTGAAATCCACGTAAAAATAAACATATTTTTTTACCTGTTCCAAAACAATATCATAGGCTGGAAGCTTTAAAAGTTGGTTCCTGCAGGTCTCAACAAAAAGAGCAAGGGTTTTTTTCATGCCCTTGGTATGAAAATACTTGCAGTAATTGCTTGTCTCCCTTTTCGGATCCGTTGCGTCAAGCACGGAAAGGAATATCTGCCTGAGTGTTGGCTCATCCTTTATCCTGCATTGCAGGCATAACATACCCAGGTAGTTTACCAGCATCCAAAAAGATGAAATAAAGCTTACGGTGACTTTTATATCCGAACCGGGATAAAGCGAATATAAAAAATGTATAAGGCTATCCCGTCCCTTGAAGCATTGGGATAATAGGAAGGATAAATCCCTGTCGCTCATCAATTCCTTTAAAACGTGCTTCCAATAGCTTCTCTGCTTTCTTGCTTCGGGCAGGACCTTGAAAATGTATTTCAGCAGAAGAAAACAGGGGTTTAAAGAATACCTTGTAATCCCAACCATCTCCTTTTCCACTGCACCAACCTTATGAAATATTACCATTGATTAATAAATGCATCAACATATTTCCAAGCAACAGGAAATAGCCTTTGCTTAATTTGTATATTTTTCTTGAAAAATTGCTTTTCCGAGGGTATAGTATACTTATATAGTATGTATAGTATATATAGTGTATTACAGGAGGCTTTATTACATGGGAGGAAAAACATTTTATATTACGACGCCGATTTACTATCCCAGCGACAAGCTTCACATAGGGCATTCCTACACGACCGTTGCTGCTGATACTATAGCAAGGTATAGGCGGCTGAAGGGGTATGACGTGATGTTTCTTACCGGGACGGACGAGCACGGGCAAAAAATACAGCGTAAAGCTGAGGAGAAGGGAGTAGAGCCCAAAAAGTACGTTGATGATATTGTGAAAGGGATTATCGAGCTTTGGAGATTGATGAAGATAACCAATGACCGTTTCATAAGGACCACGGACAAGTACCACGAGGAAGCCGTCCAGAAAATATTCAAGAAACTTTATGACCAGGGAGATATTTACAAGAGCGAATATGAAGGCTGGTATTGCACCCCGTGTGAATCCTTCTGGACCGAAAGCCAGGTGGTGGACGGTAAATGCCCAGATTGCAACAGGGAAGTTGAGCTTACGAGGGAGGAAAGCTATTTCTTCAGGTTGTCTAAATACCAGGACAGGCTGATAAAGCATATTGAGGAAAATCCCGGTTTTATCCAGCCCGTTTCAAGGAAGAACGAGATGCTCAACAATTTCTTAAAACAAGGGCTGGAGGATCTTTGCGTTTCCAGGACCACGTTCAAGTGGGGAATACCCGTGCCATTCGATGATAAGCATGTAATTTACGTATGGATTGACGCACTTTCAAATTATATAACAGCCCTGGGCTACATGTCGGGAGATGATTCCGACTACAGGAAATACTGGCCTGCGGATGTTCACCTGGTAGGAAAGGAAATAATGCGTTTCCATACGATTATATGGCCCGCCATGCTGATGGCCCTGGGCGAACCTTTGCCCAAGCAGGTGTTCGGGCATGGATGGCTATTGCTTGATGGCGGCAAGATGTCCAAGTCCAAGGGCAACGTGGTGGACCCGGTGGTACTGGTAAACAAGTACGGGATTGATGCAATAAGGTATTTCTTGCTGAGGGAGGTTCCATTCGGAGCAGACGGGGTGTTTTCAAACGAGGCTTTGATTAACAGGATAAACTCTGACCTGGCCAACGATTTGGGCAACCTGGTAAGCAGGACTGTAACAATGATAGAAAAGTATTTCGGGGGCAGCATCCGGGGAGAAAAGGTGGCAGCAGAAATTGACGAGGATTTAAAGGCCGTTTTGCTGGGGACTTCAGGGAAAGCTGAAAAATTGCTAGATGAATTGCAGTTCAGTTCCGCCCTCGTGGAGATATGGAACGCAATATCCAGGACGAATAAGTACATTGATGAAACCATGCCGTGGGTCTTGGCGAAAGATGAATCAAACAAGGGAAGGCTTGCTGCGGTCCTGTACAACCTGGCGGAAAGTATAAGGATTGTTTCGGTATTAATCCAGCCTTTTATGCCGGAAACCCCTGAAAAAATATGGAGACAGCTTGGCTTGGAGGAAAATTCCCCTGCAGTCTCATGGGATAGTGCAGGCA
>JAAZDH010000331.1 GCA_012512865.1 Clostridiaceae bacterium
GTGTAAAACTGTTAAACTCAACTACCGCTAATAAGGTATAAAGCCTAATATCAATCATCTTGTACACCCCAAATATAACAATTTTTTATAATATGCTAAAATATTATAAATTTACTTTATGAAATTTACGATTATAATGATATCATAAACCAGGAAAGGAGGCAATGATAATGAAGCAAAAACTTATGTTTGTATTGCATGTTCTTATTTTTAATATTATTAAGCCACTACCTAATTCTTCAGATTATTTTAATCATTATTTTCAGTTGCCGACACAAAATTTGTCCGATCATGATTCACATTACATGAAAATTGTTAAATTAGGAAAGGAACAGTCAGGATGGGTAGGAGTTCTCCTGGCTAATATTGCACTTATGTTTTTCTGTTTACCAATTTGCTTTTCGGCAGATTTGGTAGTTCATAGTGTAAATCTGTTTTCAATAAAAATGATAATCACTGCAATCCTTGTCCTGATTATGTTGGGGAAGTTTGATATGCTTCGTTTTCGTGACGCTCGAAGTTTCTTAAAACTCCTTTATCTTTTTAGCTGTTTGGTCTCATCGTCATACTGGACTTTAACATGCTTGTTTTTAGCCGCTTTGAAAATATAGTGTTGTAAAGGAGCAGTAATTAATGGGTAACTTTTTAAATCGTTTAAATTACACAACTGTTGTTCTTTTATCTTTATCAGTAATTTTGCTTGCCGGATTTTTACTTACTCGTATTACCAAGCTGGCAAAGCTGCCCAATGTAACTGGTTATATTATTTCCGGTATCTTGATAGGGCCGTATGTTCTGAATTTGATCCCACGTGAAATGGTTGACAACATGGGATTTATCAGCGACATCGCTTTAGCTTTCATAGCGTTTGGCGTAGGGCGCTTTTTCAAGAAAGAAAACTTTCAAGAAACCGGGCTGGCCGTTATTGTGATTACTTTTTTTGAATCTTTATTTGCTGGAATAATTGTAACTATCTCTATCCGTTACATATTCCATTTAAATTGGGACTTCTGCCTGCTTCTAGGGGCAATTGCAACGGCGACTGCACCGGCAAGCACAATGGTTACGATCAGGCAATATCATGCGCGTGGTAATTTTGTGAATACTCTATTGCAGGTGGTCGCATTTGATGATGCTATATGTCTCATCGTTTTCAGCGTTGCTTTAGCTTTTGTTAACTCAAATATCGAAGCAGGTGTTTCCACTTCTGAAATCATCCTTCCTATAATCTATAATATCGGTGCTTTAGTAATCGGTTTTGTAAGCGGGGCAATATTAAGCAAGCTAATGACCCCAAAACGAAGCGAGGATAACCGGCTGATATTGACTATATCACTTCTTCTTGGAACTGCAGGGCTATGCGCCGCGGTGGATATTTCTCCCCTGCTTTCCTGTATGCTGTTTGGCACCACCTATATCAACATGACCAAAGACAAGGAATTATATAAGCAGGTTGAAAGGTTTACCCCTCCCATTTTGTCAATATTCTTTGTTGTATCGGGAATGAACTTGGATATCAGCTCGTTCAGCACACTGGGAATAATAGGTATATCATATTTTATAATACGGATTGTGGGGAAATATGTCGGTGCTTATCTGGGATGCATTATAACGAAAACAACAAAGGAAGTAAGGAATTATTTAGGATTAGCTTTAGTTCCTCAAGCAGGGGTAGCTATTGGACTCGCTTTTTTGGGCAGAAGAATTTTAAACGGCACTTTGGGCAATATGCTTCTAACAATTATCTTATCATCTTCGGTATTGTATGAGTTAACCGGTCCTATATGCGCAAAGATTGCCCTACTTTGCTCAAAAGCTATAAAAATGGACAATACGACTCCTGGAGAAGGCAAAGATGAGCTAAAAATCGAAAAGGTCAGTGAAGTAATATCGTCTTGATTACAAGACTGTAAGCATTGATTTTACTGGATTACATCAATTCAGTCCACTGAAGCAATACCCTTTTCAAGGGTCACATAATCTCCTCCAGCTTTTGCATCCATCTATTTGTTCAGCGTGTCCAATACGGAGATTTATTAAACTCATGCCTTTACTGTCAGTTATCACTAACTCATCCCCTGCTCCGCTGAAAGCAAGATGCGATTGCAATTCATTAAGCGACTCTATGGTAAGGTTATTGATATTATTAATAAAAATGGTACCGTCAATTACTAAATCCTCTGCTTGTATAATAACATAAGTGTCAGACGCTATTGCCTTCCTCAACTGCTTTGTTTAGGTCGTCCATGGAAAGTTCCTCCTTTAATTTGATTACTGTCGAAGCTATCATAACCATAATGCTTCACTTAACACACTCTTGCCGCACAAATCTTCAACACATACCATCCTGGCAAGAAACCATGCACGTTGCTCGTCGCTAAGTTCTTGCAGCCTGATTGCTTTCCCGGATTTGATTATGCGTTCAGTTATTTTATCAATAGCATTTATCTTGTTCTTTGCCGATGATATGGCATCCTGCCATGCTAAACGTTTTCGGCGGAGCGCTGCCATGAAGCTGTTTTCATCCACCCCTCCCGATATGATTTCTTTAATCTCGGATAAAGAAAACCCCAGCATTTTAAGTTCAAGCAGGGCATTAAGCGTCTGTACTTGTTCAGCGGTATAATAGCGGTATCCTGTGCCAGGGTCGACTTTCGCAGGTTTGATGATACCTTTTTTTATATATACGTATCGCTTTCACGGACACATTAAAAAACGCCGCAATCTCACCGATTCTCATCAATGGCTTTTCCATACTCATTCCTCCAATGTAATATGCATTGTTTCATTGACGCGCTTTACACCCGCCAGCGCAGTTTTGATATTCATCAAGCTATTTATGAGCATCATTGAGCCTATCAGCATTCCACCCCTGTACTGAAAAGCTGCCGTAAGTTCACCAAAGGTGGTACTTCCGGCGGCAATCCAACTCCCTCCAGCCAGCAGGATTACAAGGTAACCACCCATACCCGTTAATGGCAGCAATCCGCTTCCCATCGCCCTGCGATACTGTATTTTCATATTAACTCTTCGAATCTCCAAACTGCTTTCCTCAAAACGCTTTAATAAAAATTCCCGTGCATCATATAGCATGGCTATATCGGCACAGGTCACAAGCGCATTCATATCAGTTGTATTTTTTGCAACCGCTTCCTGCACATCCATCGCAAGACAGGTTACAGGCCTGGCAATACAAAGCTGGCTGAGCAATACATGCGGGATAACAAACGCTATAATTAACCCAAATATCCCGGGATTCATCAAAACTAGAATCATGGAAGATACACATATATTTATAGTTGCCACAACTGCGTGCGGCAGATGTACAGGCTGGTTTAACAAAGCAGTCGCTGCCTGAACATCAATATTCAGCCGTGTTATCCATTCCCCGGAAGGCTTGGCTTCAATCTGTTGCAAAGACAAACAGGAAATATGCCCGAACAGCTTTTGGCGTATTGCCCCCACCCATCTTGTGACATAAGTTGCGTATAATGTCCAGACAATTCCATTATACAAAAAGAGAAACAGAGTTCCAATACCAAATAATGAACAAACATGGAACAATTCATCCTGCTTACAA
>JAAZDH010000332.1 GCA_012512865.1 Clostridiaceae bacterium
ATATAAAGGGTGTCGGGCTTTCAGGCCAGATGCACGGTGCAGTCCTGCTGGATGCTGACAACAAGGTCTTAAGAAGGGCAATAATATGGTGCGACCAGAGAAGTGCCGCGGAGTGCGAGCAGATAACCAGCCTGGTAGGGAAGGAAAGGCTTGTTGATATTACTGCCAACCCTGCCTTGACAGGGTTTACGGCCGCCAAGGTAATGTGGGTGAAAAACAATGAGCCCCATATATTTGAAAAGGTTAAAAAAATCTTACTGCCAAAGGATTACATACGATTCAGGCTCACGGGGGAGTTTGCAACGGAAGTGACGGATGCCAGCGGTATGCAATTCCTGGATGTTCCAAGAAGGCAGTGGAGCGGGGAGGTAATTTCCAAGCTTGGTATTGATATATCCATGCTTGGAAAGGTGTACGAATCCCAGGAAATTACTGGTGAAGTTACGGAGGAGGCCGCGGAAATAACGGGATTAAGGGAGGGCACGCCGGTTGCGGGGGGAGCGGGCGACCAGGCGGCAGGCGCTGTGGGTAATGGCATAGTAAGGCCGGGAGTCATATCTTCCACCATAGGAACTTCGGGCGTAATATTTGCCTATTCAGATAAAGTAAGCATAGACACCCTGGGGAGGGTGCATACATTTTGCCACGCGATCCCTGGCACATGGCATATCATGGGTGTGACACAGGGAGCGGGACTGTCGCTTAAATGGTTCAGGGACAACTTTTGTATCGAGGAAAAAAGGGTTGCGGAGTTAATGGGCATAGACCCCTACGTACTGATGGACAGGGAGGCGGAAAAGGTAAAACCCGGCTGTGATGGGCTTATATACCTTCCATACCTGATGGGTGAAAGGACCCCCCATCTTGATCCCGATGCGAAAGGGGTGTTTTTTGGCCTTTCAGCCGGGCATGAGAAACCCCACATGATAAGGGCTATTATGGAAGGCGTGGTGTTCAGCCTCAGGGATTGCCTTGAAACAATAAAGAATATGGGTGTAAGTATAACTGAAATAAGAGCTTCCGGGGGAGGAGGAAAAAGCAAGCTGTGGCGGCAGATGCAGGCGGACGTGTTTGGCGCCGGCATTGCAGCCACGAATTCAAGTGAAGGCCCTGCCCTTGGAGTGGCCTTGCTTGCAGGAGTAGGCACCGGTGTTTATGCCAGCGTGCAGGAAGCTTGTGATACAGCTGTAAGGGTTGTGAGCAGGCAGGAGCCGGATTATACGCTGCATGATGTGTACTCCGGGTATTATAAAATTTATGGCAGGCTGTATAATTCGTTGAGAAATGATTTCAAGGAGTTGAGCAATACTTTGAATTCAAGGTATTGCATCCATGGATAAAGATGGGTTATGCACTATATTAAGGTGAAAATACATATTCAAGCATAATTATACATATTTTCAACCATATTTGTACATAAAATTTAACAAGTTATTTGTATACAGTATACAAATTTCTAAAAACTCGTTGATAAATTGTATTTTTAGTGGTATAATTATGTTGAATTTTGTTAAATATTTAACATAATGTATGGCAACGCCCAGGCATTGGCAGAATATGGATAGCAAATGAAATACGATAAATTTCAATGCTGAAGGTTTTGCTGCACCAGAATAAAAAATAGGGGGTTTTTATATGGACAAGGGAACATGCTGCTGTGGGTGTATCGATGAAAAAGAGCAGATGCTGGAAAGCATTATGCAAAAGCACAAAAACCGTAAAGGCGCATTAATTCCTATACTTCATGAGGCACAAGAATTGTACGGCTATTTACCTTTAAAGGTACAGAGGAAAATATCAGAAAGCCTGGATATTCCTCTATCCGAAATCTACGGTGTAATAACTTTCTATGCGCAGTTCTCGTTGAAACCAAAGGGTGTATACAATATCCAGGTTTGCATGGGAACTGCTTGTTATGTCAGGGGAGCAAGCCTGGTCCTGGAAAAATTGCAGGAAAGGCTGGGTATTCACATTGGAGAATGCACTGAAGACGGATTATTTTCGTTGGAAGTATGCAGGTGCGTGGGTGCTTGCGGGCTGGCTCCCGTAATGATGATAAATGGTGAAGTATACGGAACTTTAAATCCGGAAAAAATCGAAAAGATAATTGAGAAGTATGAAAAACAGGGCAAGGTCCAGGTAAAATGAGCCGGAGGTGGATTCAATGAAACCGATTGAAAAAATGGAAAAAACAAGAGAAGGAGCAATAGGGCAAACAACTGGCGGAAAACAAGATGTAAGAATGAGGATTGCAGTAGGAATGGCTACTTGCGGAATTGCAGCCGGCGCAAAACAGGTAATGGATGCTTTTAATGAAGAGCTTAAGAGGAGAAACATTAATGATGTAAAGACAGTGTTGGTAGGCTGCAGGGGCGCATGCAGGCTGGAACCCCTTGTGGAGATAACCGGTGAAAACGGGGAAATGGTGACGTATGTTAACATGACACCCGAAAAGGTTGCAAGGGTGGTAGCCGAGCATGTTGTAAACGGGAGAATTTGTATCGATTATACTGTAGGAACCGAAGTAGAGTAGTACGGTTTTATACTTGACATAGATTAATTCGACAAATGTGGCAAGGAACAAAGCAAGGATTAAATTAACATGGATTAAAGTTGATTAGCACGGATTAGCACGGATTTATAACGAAGCAAGTGTTTTAAACAGATAACGATGCACTAAAAGAAGCTGACGGGCAAAAGAACTAACAGGGAAAAGAGCTGGTATGCGGTTGTTAATGTAGAGGAGGGTTAAAAAATGCAAATATATAGGTCACATGTTTTGATTTGTAACGATAGCACCTGTGCACAGCTGGATTCCGGGAAAATAATGGAGGAATTTGGTGCACAGTTGAAAAAGAATAAACTGGAAAACGAGGTCAAGGTACTAACGGCAGGATGCCCGGGTATGTGTGAGCAGGGACCGGTGGTCGTGGTTTATCCTGAGGGCACCGTGTATACCATGGTTAAACCGGAAAATGTCAAGGAAATAGTAGAAGAGCACCTGCTGAAGCGGAAAATCGTAAAAAGGCTTTTGCACAAGGATATGATGGAGGAAGGGGATACCCCCGCAAAAGCCCTTGATGATACCAAGTATTTTAAGAAGCAATTGAGGATTGCATTGAGAAATTGCGGAATCATCAACCCGGAGGATATTAACGAATACATTGAACATGACGGTTACAAGGCATTGGAGAAAGTTTTGACAGGAATGACCCCCCTGGAGGTAATCGACACCGTAAAGAAATCAGGTTTAAGGGGCAGGGGAGGAGGAGGCTTCCCGACAGGACTTAAATGGGAATTCGCTTACAAGAGCCAGGATGATGAAAAATATGTGTGCTGCAACGCGGACGAGGGCGACCCCGGTGCATTCATGGACAGGAGCATCCTGGAGGGGGATCCCCATTCCATAATCGAGGCAATGACAATAGCAGGATATGCCATCGGGTCTAAACAAGGCTTTATTTATGTAAGGGCTGAATACCCGATAGCTGTAAAAAGGCTGGATATAGCAATACAGCAAGCCAAGGAACATGGTTTCCTGGGAGAAAACGTTTTGAATACAGGTTTTTCTTTTGACATAGAGCTGCGATTGGGAGCAGGGGCTTTTGTTTGCGGCGAGGAAACGGCACTTATGACTTCAATTGAAGGAAAGAGGGGAGAACCGAGACCTAGGCCTCCATTCCCCGCGGTCAAAGGATTGTGGCAAAAACCGACATTGCTTAACAACGTTGAAACATATGCCAACATTCCCGTTATTATACTGAAAGGCCCGGAATGGTTTGCTTCCATTGGAACAGAAAAAAGCAAGGGCACCAAGGTGTTTGCCATAGGCGGCAAGATCAACAACACGGGACTTATAGAAATACCGATGGGTACAACCTTGAGGGAAGTAATATTCGACATCGGCGGAGGGATACCCAACGGGAAGAAATTCAAGGCAGCCCAAACCGGCGGTCCTTCCGGCGGATGCATTCCTGCAAGCCACATGGATACGCCAATTGAATATGATACCCTTGTACAACTGGGCTCGATGATGGGTTCCGGTGGGCTCATAGTCATGGACGAGGATACGTGTATGGTTGACATTGCAAAGTTCTTCCTTGAGTTTACGGTTGATGAATCCTGCGGAAAGTGCCCGCCCTGCCGTATAGGAACGAAGAGGATGCTTGAAATCCTTGAAAAAATCACGAGCGGAAAGGGCACCGAGGAAGACATTGAGAAACTGGAAATACTGGCAAATAACATAAAGCTTTCAGCCCTTTGCGGCCTGGGACAAACAGCCCCGAACCCGGTATTGAGCACCTTGAGGTACTTCAGGGATGAATACGAAGCCCACGTAAAAGAAAAGAAATGTCCGGCAGGGGTTTGCAAGTCCATGATTCATTACGTGATAAACGAAGCGCTTTGCAAGAGTTGTGGAATTTGTGCAAGAAATTGTCCTGTCAACTGCATTTCCGGGCAGAGAGGAGAACCTTATGTTATTGCCCAGGAGAAGTGTATCAAGTGTGGCACTTGCATGGTGAAGTGCCCGTTCAAGGCAATATTCAAGAACGTGTAAGTGCAGTAAAGAATGCATGATTGGATTTGCAAGTGAATGCACGATTAACTGCATGATTGGATGTATGATTGAATGTATGATTGGATGTATGATTGAAGGAGGCGTAAATTATGAAAATGGTGAATATTAAGATAGATGGCAAAGAGTTGCAGGTGCCTGAGAACTACACTATCCTTGAAGCAGCAAGACAGGCGAATATATCCATTCCCACGCTGTGCTACTTAAAGGGTATAAACGAGATTGGTGCATGCAGGATGTGCATAGTTGAGGTCAAGGGCTCGAGAAGTTTCCAGGCAGCGTGCGTATACCCTGTTTCCGAGGGGCTTGAAGTGAGGACCCAGAGCCCTGCCATCAGGGAGGCAAGAAAGGTTACGCTGGAGCTTATCCTTTCAAACCACGACAGGAGCTGCCTTACATGTGTAAGGAGCCGTACCTGCGAACTCCAAAAGCTGGCCGAGGAATTAAATATCAAGGATATCAGGTTTAACGGTGAAATGCAAAGGAAGCCGATGGATGATTTTTCACCGTCAATAGTCAGGGACCCCAATAAATGCATATTGTGCAGGCGCTGCGTAAGCATGTGCAAGAACATACAGAAAGTTGCTGCCATTGATACCGTTGAAAGGGGCTTTGACACAATAGTTTCACCCATATACAACCTGTCGTTGAACGAGGTGCCGTGCGTAACTTGCGGCCAGTGCATCAACGTTTGCCCTGTCGGTGCCCTCAGGGAGAAGGACAGCACCGAGATTGTATGGGATGCATTGGCAAACAAGGACCTTCACCTGGTTGTCCAAACTGCACCTGCCGTAAGGGTGGCCCTCGGTGAAGAGTTTGGAATGCCTATTGGCACAAGGGTGACGGGGAAAATGGTTGCAGCATTGAAGCAGCTGGGTTTTGCAAAGGTATTTGATACCGACACGGCTGCGGATTTAACCATCCTGGAAGAAGGAACCGAGCTTATTAACAGGATAAAAGAAGGTGGAAAGCTGCCCCTGATTACTTCATGCAGTCCAGGCTGGATTAAATTCTGCGAGCATTTCTACCCGGAGTTCCTGGATAATCTTTCAACCTGCAAATCACCCCATGAAATGTTCGGCGCCTTGTTAAAATCTTATTATGCCGAGAAAATGGGGATAGACCCGGCGAAGATGTTCGTGGTTTCCGTCATGCCTTGCACCGCCAAGAAATTTGAACGTCAAAGACCAGAATTGGCATCCACCGGATACCCGGATGTAGACGCGGTATTGACCACGAGGGAACTTGCCAGGATGATAAGGGAGGCAGGCATAGATTTCAAGTCCCTCCCGGATGAGACATTTGATGATCCAATGGGAGAGGCAACAGGTGCAGGTGTCATATTCGGAGCAACAGGTGGGGTCATGGAAGCAGCTCTAAGGACGGTGGCCGATATATTGACGGGCAAATCCAATGAAGATATAGAATATACCGAGGTCAGGGGTATTGAAGGCATAAAAGAGGCCAAAATCAAGATTGGAGACCTTGAGTTGAAAGCTGCCGTTGCCCACGGGCTTGGCAATGCCAGGAAGCTTCTTGACAGGATTAAATCGGGGAAGGCTGACTACCACTTTGTTGAAATAATGGCTTGCCCTGGTGGTTGCGTAAATGGCGGAGGACAGCCGATACAGATTTCGGAGGTAAGGAGCGTTGTTGATATAAGCAAGGAGAGGGCAAAGGCAATATACGAGGAAGACAGGGATATGCCCATAAGGAAATCCCACGAAAACCCGCAGGTACAGAAGCTTTACAAGGAGTATTTAGGAGAACCGGGAAGTCATAAGGCCCACGAACTTTTGCACACACACTATGCACCGAGGGAAAGCTACCCGGATATACCATAGAAAAAAACTAAAAAACGGGACATGGGGACATAAAAAACGGGATAAGGGAACAGGTTCCCTGTCCCGTTTTTTAGCATTTTTTGACTGGAAGCGGTACCTGTATCAGCGGAATCTGCATCCTTGTTCCAAGTGTGATTCATGTACCGGCGTCCAAGGTATGGTGCAAAAGGGCGAGAGCATGGCGATATTGCTGCAAGAACATAATAGTATTATAATAATATTACTGTGAAAACATAAAGAGAAGAGGTGCTTGATATGCCTTACAAGATTATCCATGTAGGAGTAGGAGCCTGGGGTAGTGCTTGGTGCAAGCATTTCTTGCCAGCAAATATAAAAGACGGGCTTATTGAAGTGGTTGCCGCGGTCGATGTCAACCCGGATGCATTGGAAAAAGCGAGGAATATTTTGGGATTGAGGGAAGACCAATGTTATACCGACTTAAGGGAAGCTTTTGATAAAAACAAGGCAGATTTTTGCACGATAGTTGTACCTCCCGCTTTTCACGAAGAAGTGGTGGATATGGCCCTTGAACATGATATGCATATTTTGTCTGAAAAGCCGATTGCAGATATCTTGGAAGCTTCTGCCCGCATAGCTGAAAAAGTGAAAAAAGCGGGGAAAAAAATGGGTGTTACCATGAGCCACCGCTTTGACCAGGACAAAACGACACTTAGGGAGGAAATCAGGTCTGGAAGGCATGGAGCCGTGGATTATATAGTTTGTCGGTTTACCTGTGATAACAGGAAATATGGGAGCTGGGGGAAATTCCGGCACGAGATACCCGACCCTCTATTGGTCGAGGGTGCGGTACACCACCTGGATATTTTAAACGATTTTGCCGGGGCTAAATGCAAGACCATATTTGCCCAGACATGGAATCCTTCCTGGGGGGAATTTGCCGGGGATTCCCAGGCACTCGTAATAATGAGCTTTGAAAATGGAACAAGGGCATTTTACGAGGGAGCCAAGTGTAATGCTGTACAATTGAATTACTGGACGCAGGAATATTTCAGGGTGGAGTGCGAAAACAGCACCCTGGTGCTGAACCGCAGGGAATTGGAATGCTTCAGGCGTAAACCCGGCGTTAATGTTAACGTGGGAAGAGAAGGCGAAGGCGAACGGATCCCGCTGTTTGAGCAACCCAAGTGGGCAAACACGTGGCTTGTTGAAAAATTTGTCCGCTGGCTTGACGGTGGCGAACCCATGGAAACAAACGTGGAAGACAATCTTCAGTCAGTAGCGCTGGTTTTTCGGCAATTGAAAGCAGCCGTACCGGGCAGCCGGTTAACGTCCAGGAATACCTGGATAAAGTAAGAAAAGGGCTGGAAAAAACAACATAGGAATATAGCAATTATTCTTTTTTTGATTACCGATGACATTATATACTATATATATCATACATTCTAAGCTTTTTACATGCAATACCAATGCATTAACTGCAATTTATAGCCTAGGTTAATTATCTCAAATCAATTGTCTTAGTTTCTAATCGAAAATTATTTAATGTTAACATAAAATCTAGAAAAAAATAGCAGCATTATAATTGCAATATTAATCTTTTTATACGAAAATAATAAATGAAAGATTGCAGATTATAGGACTGCAAGTTAAATGAGAAGTTTAAAACATTAAAGATGAAAATTAAGACAAAAGGTTTTGGGAAAACCACCACGTTTTAAAGGGGAGTAGTTCTTCATGAAAAGCAAGCCCGGATTGGTGGTATTGGCGCTGGATGGGGCTGTGCCATCTTACATAAGACAGAAAATCAAGGAGAACAGGCTTCCTGCGTTTAAAAGGTTTTCCGAAATGGGATGCTGGTTTAGTGATTGCCGTCCTCCCTTTCCTACTATTACCCCCACCTGCTGGGCTTCTTTTTCTACTGGTGCTGCCCCGGTGACCCACGGGGCTGTATGCCAGGATGTGCATGTGCCTGGAACAGCGCTGGACGAGGCAATAACTGCATATAACTCTGAAAATATTCGTGCTGAAAGGTTTTGGGAAGCAGCGGGACGAATAGGAAAGAAGAGTCTTATCATCCAGCTTCCCACATCAGGACCTGCAAGGTCTGATAAGGTATTACAAGTAGCAGGGGCAGGCTGTTCTACAATACGGTACGAGTACCCCCATGAACCCACGGCATCGCCGGAAGGAATCCAACACCTGGTACCAGCGCAGCTATTTGTATCCGGTGATGAAAAAGGGAATAGCGCACAGTGGATTTACAGGTCACCTGCATCAGGGCAATGGCAACCCGGTGAAAAAAAGCATGTTAAGCATGATATCGAAATTGTTGAAGACAGGATTGCAATGCTTAAAGCGGATATGTCAGGTGTTAATAGCTCAATATATCCTTTCAATTGGTATGTGAAAATCGAAGATGGACAAGTAAAACTGTCCGAAACACTTGAAAAAGTTGAAGATGGAGTAATTATCCCTGAAGGACAGTGGAGCCCTGTTATTGTAAGTGAACTGGAAG
>JAAZDH010000333.1 GCA_012512865.1 Clostridiaceae bacterium
TTCTCACGCTCTTATCTCTATTCTAAATTAAATTGTAAATATTTTCAATATCATTATAGCAAAAGATCCTGCTTTGGGTAAATCTGATATCCTTTATTATGTCCATTGTAAGCATAATCCTTTCCCCCTTGTATTCTTTTCTGGTTCAATATCTTGACACTTGCAAAAAAGTTCCTTATATGTTTGGAGTAATTTATCAATTTGCTTAATTTCAAATTTAATTTGAGAGATGATTTTTTCAGGAAACACAAATCAATTCCCCCTCTTCCAAAAGTAGCTTAGAAAAGTCATCATTTTTATCCAGGTTAATTAAATCTACAGGATGATCCAACTCTTTTATTAATCTTGCTAAAATACTAAAATATCTCCCGATTGGACAACCACGAATTGCTAAATCAATATCCGAGTTTTCATCAGCATCTCCGCTTACCAAAGAACCAAATAGAAAAACATCCTTACATACTTCAGATTTAAGTATTTTTTATTGCACGTTTTAAATCATTTCTATATCTTTCAGGTACAAATTCTATAACATTCTCCAGCATAGCTTTTTCCCCTTCATTATAGCGAATCATATATATATATGTTGCCACATTTTTGCTTTTATTGCACATTATTTCACTTAATAGCAAAATTGCTGATTCTGGATGAGCGGCTGCTTTATCCACTAATCTATCCCATCTCTTCCTTTAAGCAACTTCCTGTTTTTTTCTATCCCTGTTTATCGTCAGTTTTTTATACCATCCAGGAATAAGTTTTAATAGTTTTTGGCCTGTAAGCATAAATGTGAAAATACATTGTCCTTCAACTATATTCACATTGTCGATGACAGAAACGTTTTCAGAATTATCAACCGAATGCCGGGCATACAAGCTTTTCAGTCTTTTCTTTTTCTTTTACTACGAAATAACGAAATTCCTCCCCATCCCCCTATAACCGCAATATAAAAGCCGAAGTCATACCACCAGCCTGTATTATTAACTTCATAAACCCTTATATTCTTCTTAAAGATACCGATTACCACGGATACAGGCGCTATCCATCCATGCCAGATGCCCCAAAAGAAACCTGCAGGTTTTGAAGATGTGTGAGCTCCATCCCCAGGGATGCATCCTGCCAGTATAGCAACAAGTAATAGCACTATGGCACATAATAAAAAGAATTTCTTTTTCATACTGCACCATTCCTTAATATTATACTATCTGCTCCTTTTATAACCTCACCTTTATTCTCTTAATCATATCCGTCGATGCCAGGTATAGCATCTTGAAACCGTGCTTGCGGGGATGAGGAATTTTCCCTTGCAAAAAAATACTTACAAAAACACTTGCCGATTTTAATCCCAATATGCCAGCTTTAAAAACATCTGCAAAATTTTTAACTGCTCTGAAAACTCCCGGCTGGACAGGACTCCATAGTTTCTACCAAGTATATTCCTTGATTCCAGGCTCCATAGAAAAGATTTGAATTCGGGATACTTTTCAATGTTTTGCTTTACCCGGTATAAAAAATCTTCCAATTTCATGAAGTCTGCACTATTTTTTTTCTTCTCCTCCAGGTACAAGGATTCATCCAGGATTAACCTGAAAGGCTGCATAATTTTATATCGGTAATCCGATGTTTTATTCGGCAAAAAATCATTTATAAAATTTTTATAGCTTTCACATATTATTCTATACATGATATCTCTCCCGGAATAAAGGAAGCTGCCTTGTAAACTGCTCTTTCTTTGATTCATACAAATCGTTTCTATTCAAAACCTCATCAATGATTCTATTTATCAGTTTTTTATCCGCAACCTTAATAAGTTCATCAATATCCTGCAAATCCTTTTGCTCAAGTCTTATTATTTTACTTACAATAATATCTTCTACTGATAGCATATAGATATTCAAATACTTGAATTTTTCGAGCCTTATCGCCCGCTCCTTATATTTAGGTGATACTACAGTACTTTCATACTCCAGCATATCAAAATCCCTCAATTGCACAAAAACTTTACCTAATCTTGAGGGATAACCTAAGTCTATAAAATCGAAATCCCTTGTCGCTCTATCTATGAAACCACCTAATACACAAGCAGAATCACCTAATAAATATATATCAAAAGGTTCAATTTCAAATACCCTTGCTACTTTTTCCATATCCAAGATATATTCTTCAAGCTGTTTCCTGATATTCATAACACTCACCTGTAATTATATTCAAGACTATTCTATTATATCGCATTATGCAAATATTCCATAATATTGAATAAACACTCTTTTTTCCCCGACAAAGAATTGTTTGTAGCTCTAAGTATAGGTTTTGCAGCAAAAGCCAATGCTAACGCGTTTCCGCCTCTTAGAAAGAACCCAATAATTACCTTTATAAACTTTATGCGGTCTTTTACTCCCCAACCGGAACATCCACCTTTCTTTGTTATAATTCACTAATTTATTAGTCATCCGACAAGATGTCCAGATATGCCGAAATGCTGTCCAGTTGTTTCCGGAATCAGTGTCCTGATGCTCTTGAAATATGCAAATTCCTCTTTTTTATTAATTATTGTAGAAACTTTGCATTAAATAAAAATCAATATTACTACTTTTTGGCTTTTATGTAAAAACATATGTTCTTTACATGGCCAAAAAAATATCTGCAGGAGCAAATCTCACCTGCAGATATTCATTTATTTATTCATTATCGCTGTGCATTAATATTGGCATCATTCATCCTTTTTAGAATGCATCCTTTTAACAATCCGGCTCACGGCTGAATATGCCAATACTCCCATACCGGCTCCTGAACAATCTATAGCCACATCTCTAATCTCTCCCGACCTGCCGGGAACAAAAATTTGATGTACTTCATCTGATACAGCATATAAAATGCAAATCAACAGAGCCAATAATATGCCCCTGTATCCACTTACCCGGTTTAGCTTCAAAGCATTCAATGTTAAAATGCCAAGTATTAAAAAATACATAAAATGGGCATTTTTTCTTACTATATGCTGAAGATCACTTTTTTCTATCTTTACCTGTGGGGCAACTTTTTCTATTGTCTCTATTATAATCTCTGTTACACTGCCGCTTAATTTACTGGACTCGGCTGCCGGCTGATGTGATAAGTAAAAAATCAGGCTCATCCAAAGAATCACAGCCATCCTTGATAAATATTTCATATTTTGCTTCTCTCTCTCCCCAAGCCAACTCTTAAAGGGCATTGGTTAACTGAATCCATTCACCTTAGCCCAGCTTAGTATTTTCACAAATTTCAAATATTGTATTTTTGATTGGCGGAAACAGCAACTTAAGCATGTACTTGCCTCTTATAAACTTTCCACTGCTTTGGCAAATTTAGCCAAGTTAGCCCGCGAAAGCTCTGCATCAATATATTGCTTGTTAATCACATTCCCGTACCTTTTATTATATACCCAAATATCCATTATTTGAATACCGGAGCCGCTATTCAAATAATGTTTAGCCAAATGTGCTATCATATACATATAGAATTTTTCATGTGTCATTTCGTAGACGAATTTGCAGTTTTCTTTCAAAACTGCATGCTGCCAGCCAGGATTAAAATAGTCAGCAAATATGTATCTCTTAGCAAATAAATTCGGATGATATTCAACATTCATAAAAGGTTTTTTAAAGAAAGAGTAATGATTACCTGCTCACTGATGATTTCCTTCATCATACCCAAGTTTAATCATCAGTTTACTAATTTGCTCCATGTTAGTTTCATCTATAAGAATATCAATATCTGCCATAGAACGCATATCCGGCTTTGGATACAGGTATTTCATCAAGTATCCTTTTAACCGCATGCAGCGAATCTTCATTTCCTCCAGGCAACACAAAATTTTCTCAACTTCAATATGTTGAACTGCTTCCTTATATATAGCTTTTTTATAAGCTTCCTCAAATCCCCTTAAGACATTATTGAGAATTGAGTAGTATGTAGATTTATGACAAGAATCTTGCATCCTCTCACTCATAAAATCATGTACAGGAGTATGAGAAAAACATTTATTGCTGTTGCTGCAAACAGCAGAAGCAGCATCACAAAAACCAGGGTTCAACCTGGTTAAAGCATAATATACTATATTCTCAACACTATATCCCAGCATATATTAACCCCGGTAAATGCATTACTCCTAAGGTATAGCACTAACTTTGCTACACACTGCCCTCGCCACGCACTAACCCAGCCGCACCAACCCCGACCCCTTCACGGGAGCGCAAACTGTCACATCAGGCTCAAGATTTCTGGGCTCATAGTACTCTTTATCCAGCTTTGCAATTAATGCATTAACTGTGCCCTCCTCCACCAAAATCATCACGCATCCGCCAAGACCAGCACCGGATATTTGGGCTCCCATGACGCCCTTCACCCTCAAAGCCATGTCTACAATGTAGTCAATTTCAGAAATGGAACAGGCATATCCACCGGGCTGCCTCTCAATTTGTGCCCTGAGTACCCTTTCAGGATTTTCGCTTCTCAAATCATTTATAAGTTTCTCCAGCTTCACATCCGGCAAGCTCCAGTCATACTCGTACATATTGCCATCCTCATCATAATACACAATCCTGTCTCCATTATGGCTTATATTCATCATCTTTCCAAATTCTTCTATTTCCCCTGCTTCAATCATTTCCTTGCAAAGCTTCGCCCTGCGACATTCCGCTATGCCAAACATGGTTACTGCTCTCACATAATAATAATCGGGCGGATTGTGTGATGCCAGTATACGTTTTATTTTTCCATGATTTTCGCTAGATATTAAAGCAAATAAATCTTCCACTTTTACTCTTTCCGGCAACTCAAGGAGCATTTCATATATCTTACTTTGTGTAACTCCAAGCTTGTCTGTATTTATATCCCGAAGATGCTCTACAACTTCTTTATATTGCGGGAATTTATCTTTAAATATCATTACCCCAAACTCATAAGCAGCAACCCTGCTGTTGAAAGCATCCTTAGAGTTTGTTGTCTTGTTTGCCTTGATATGGGAATTTGCAATTATCAGCTTATAACCCATAGGGAAACTGTATATATCTTCAAAACTAAAAGGCATAAACCCAAGCTTTACGATATAACCTCTTTCTGCAAATTTCATGGCAGCATGATCGGCAGCTCCTCCTCTAGAACCGACGTACCATTCACCTTCCCCACATAGTTCTACGAATTTCTGCGGCGTTAAATCAAGTCCATTTAAAACATGAAAAGCTTCTGCAGTTGATACAACCATGGCCGACGAACTTGACAATCCTGCTGCAATCGGAATATTGCCCGTAAATGCCATATCCATACCTTTAAGCTTTCTGTCCCTGAACTGGTACTGCAGCCTTAGTATTGGCGCTTTCACATAGTTGACCCAGTCACCCTTTGCATTTATTATCATCTGCTCTATCTCGCCCGACTCAAGGTAGCTTAACCAGTTGTCCCAATCAAGCTCTACCAGATGATCAGATATACTAAATTCCCGTTCCTTAAAATCATCACTTGTGTTTACTATTGTGACCCTGTCATCATCTCTTACAGAAGAAACAGCAATGACTTCTTTATTTATTGACATAACATTTACATTGCCGCCGCGATGGTCTATGTGCCTTCCCATTAAGTTTATGCGCCCTGGAGCCCTGGTAATAACAACCTTCCTGTTCTTGCCATTACCGTACCTCTCCGCAAAAAGGCCCAGCACCTTAAGGTAAACTTCCCTTCTTTCGTTAATAAGGTGTTCATCATTTCCATATGTATCAGCAAGCCATGCCATCAAGTCCCTATCCCTGTTTTCAAACAAGTATATCCATTCGCTAACGGTCTTATAGCAACTACCATCGCTCAAAACATCGCTTTCACGCTGTACTCTACTTATTCTAAGTTTTCTGTAATAATCCTCTATTTTTAGCAGTTCTTCCACGTTGTTAAAGCTCATTATTTCGTACTTATCCTTTACAGCTTCCAATTCCAGCTTAAATTTCCCGCTTGATGCAAGGATTTCCACTATATCTGTCAGGTATTCCTCTCCCTGTGCATTATCATCGCTTAATAACGGAAAAGCATAACTTGCGGCTTCCTTGCTAAGCATGTAGAAACTTGCATTTGTAAACAAAGAATTATCTATGTATCCAGGATCAAATACCTTATTTCCGATTTTGATACCTGCTTTTTCCGATACGACTCTATAGATAAAATCCAGCCTGTCTTTATTGTCATTATTGCCTCTATTGCCAGTTTTGCCATTATCACCATCATCAATTCTATCATTACTACCACTATCCAATAAACTCTTCACTTCACTTATTACTTTTTCTCTTTTCTTATTGCTGGAAATTATCGCTGCTGCATATTCTTCAATAGCTGAATATATGTACCCCAATTCTTCACCCGCTTCCAGCATTTCCTTGAACTTCATATAAATCATGGCTTTTTTAGTATCCAGTTCTTCCACTATGCCAATAGGTTTACCGCCTTCATCAAGCACAACACGTCCTCCTGTAGGGTTTACCTCTTTAGGCTGTACTGATAATATAAGGTCGGCTTTGGCATCATAGAACTTATTTGCCACTCTTCTTATAAATCCGGCATCGGTAATCTTATCCCCCATAGTAATAATAACCGGGCCGTCAATATTAAATTTTTCTATAAAACTATAGCCTATTCGTGCAGCATTACCTGTACCCTTTTGCTCTTTCTGGTAAACAAAGGTAGTTTTAGGATAACTACCGCCAATACACTCAATAACTTGTCCCGAAAGAGATCCAACCACTATAATAAACCGGTTTAATCCAACTTTGTCGAAATTATTCAATGAGCGTAGTATTGCCGGTACTCCATCAATTTCAAAACACACCTTATGCTTTGTTTCAGATTGCATGCGCGTACCTTTTCCACCGCAAAGCAATATACAGTTAATGTTGTTCTTACTGTTTTCATTTAGCACAATGCTCACCCCCATAAACTGGATATGCCTAGTTTGCATGATATGCTTTTCGACCTCAAAATCACGCTCTCAAAGGCACCAATACAAAAATCCTAGATTTTGGGCAACTTCACAATCAAATATACCTTTCACGTCAACCAATACATAGCTTCCGTTCCTGTATTTACCTTTTAGCTTTTCTAAATCAAGGCTCTTGTAATCGTTATGACTTACTGCAAGGATAATGGCATCAATATCGTTTATATCGCCGAATTCTTCAATTATGATTCCGTATTCCTTCTCTGTGACTTCTCTATCTGCAATGGGATCCGTGACATGAACTTCAACCCCGTATTCCTGTAATTCTCTTACAATATCTATTACTTTGCTGTTCCTTGTATCAGGCACATTTTCTTTAAAGGTAAAGCCCATAACCAACACCCTGGAACCTTTAACCTGCCTGTCGGCCTTTACAAGCATCTTAATGGTATTCTCTGCAACATACTCCCCCATGTTGTCATTAATCCGCCTTCCAGCCAGAATAACTTCAGGGTGGTAGCCTAGTTCTTCTGCCTTATAGGTCAGGTAATAAGGATCTACTCCTATACAGTGACCTCCTACCAAACCAGGGGTAAAGTTTAAAAAATTCCATTTAGTGCCTGCTGCTTTGAGTACTGCCTTGGTATCAATACCCATCTTATTAAAAATAATTGAAAGCTCATTCACAAAAGCAATATTAATATCCCTTTGTGTATTCTCGATGACCTTTGCAGCTTCAGCAACCTTTATGCTTTCAGCTTTATATATGCCTGCCTCTACTATCAGGCCGTAAACCACTGCAACTTCCTCAAGGCATTCCTCGTCCATCCCTGCTACAACCTTGGTTATTTTTGTAACAGTATGGACCTTGTCCCCCGGGTTTATCCTTTCGGGAGAATATCCCACTTTGAAATCTACGCCGCACTTTAAGCCCGATGACTTTTCAAGAAGGGGTATGCACACTTCCTCTGTTAATCCCGGGTACACGGTAGACTCGTATACAACAATTGAACCTGGCACAAGGTTTCTTCCCACTATTTCGCTGGCACTTATAATAGGTTTTAGGTTAGGCGTCCGGTCTTTATTAATTGGTGTGGGGACAGCAACGATATGAAACTTTGCCTTCTTTAAATCCCCTTCATTACTGGTAAAATAAATGCTGGTTTTCTTTATCTCCTCCCCCACTTCTCCCGTAGGGTCAATCCCTTTTTTATATGTTTCAATTTTCTCCTTATCTATATCAAATCCAATAACATTAACCTTCTTTGCAAATTCAACCGCCAATGGAAGCCCCACATATCCTAGACCAATTACTGAAATATTTTCTTTCCTGTTTATAATATCTTCGAACAAAGCCACTATATCACCGTCCTTTACTTATGCTTCATTTATGCTGCTTTCTTTGCTCTACACATTATACTCCACTGTATACTTTACTACACTTTATAATACTCCTTGTACCAATCAACAAACCTGCCTATCCCATCCTCAATGGATGTTGCAGGCTTGAAATCCACATCCCTCATCAAATCATCTACATCTGCATAAGTTGCAGGTACATCCCCCGGCTGCATGGGCAAGTATTCCTTTTTGGCCTTTTTGCCAAGCTTTTCTTCAAGCACCTCAATAAATCTTGTCAATTCTACAGGATTGTTGTTGCCTATATTATACACTTTATATGGTGCACAGCTTGTTCCCGGGTCAGGGTTGCTTGAATCCCAGTCCGGGTTGGCTTTAGGAGGCCTGGGCATAAGCCTCACTATTCCTTCTATAATGTCATCAATATACGTAAAATCCCGTTTCATGTTGCCGTAGTTAAACACCTTTATGGGCTTTCCTTCAAGAATAGACTTTGTGAATAAGAACAAGGCCATATCAGGCCTGCCCCAAGGTCCATATACCGTAAAGAATCTCAAGCCCGTAATAGGAATGCCAAACAAATGGCTATATACATGGGCCATAAGTTCATTGGATTTCTTTGTTGCCGCATACAGGCTTATGGGATGGTCAATGTTGTCATGCACAGAAAATGGTATCTTCGTATTTGAGCCGTATACCGAGCTTGACGATGCAAATATTAAATGGGAAACTTCATTGTACCTGCATGCTTCTAGGATATTGAGAAAACCAACAATATTTGAATCTATATAAACTCTCGGGTTTTCAAGGCTATAACGCACACCCGCCTGAGCAGCAAGGTTTATTACAGCATCAAATTTATGCTCTGCAAATATCTTTTTAATAGCTTCAGCATCTTCTAAAGAATATTTGTAAAAAGTGAAATTATTATACTGCTTAAGGATGTTTAACCTGGATTCCTTCAGGTTAACATCGTAATAGTTATTTATGTTATCTAAACCAATGATGTTGTGATTTTCAGATAGTAATCTTTTACTAAGATGAAAACCAATAAATCCGGCAGCGCCAGTAATTAGGTGGTTTGACATGGGACAACCTCCTGTATATTGTTTTATTAGTTTTATATGCATAATTTCGATTATTCTTATATTCTTATAATTTTCGTATGCATTATTTTCGACAAACTTTAGACTTCATAAGGTATATTACTTCCTCCAGACCATCCTATTAACTATCCCTACATAGCTTTGTATAATCTTTACCACCTTTGTGCTTACATTTAAATCCACATAATCAGATACTGCAACACCAAGATCACCATTCATATACATATTAACAGCAAGATCAACTGCCTGCAGCACCTCATTTGTGCTGATACCGCCGATAATAAAATTACCCTTATCCATAGCCTCGGGACGCTCAGTACTGGTACGAATTGATACAGCAGGAAATTTGAAATACGATGCTTCCTCCGGTATTGTTCCGCTATCGGAAACTACACAAAAAGCATTTATCTGAAGGTTATTGTAATCAGAAAACCCAAAGGGCTTTAGGCTTCGTACGTTAGGATGGAATTTAAATCCCCTCTTCTCAATAAATTTTGCACTTCTAGGATGGGTGCTGTAAATAACAGGCACGTCATAATACTCTGCCATGGCGTTTACTGCATTCATAAGAGAAAAGAAATTTTTCTCAATATCAATATTTTCTTCGCGATGAGCAGAAAGCAGGATATATTTCCCTTTCTCCAGTCCCAACTCATCAAGTATCTTGCTGTTCTTAATTTTTTCAATATTTGCTGTTAACACTTCCGGCATGGGTGAACCCGTAACATATGTACGTTCTTTCGCTACACCCTCAGAATTCAAATATCGCCTGGCATGCTCACTATAACACAAATTCACATCGGCAATATGGTCAACAATCCTTCTATTCATTTCTTCAGGCAAGTTCTCATCAAAACACCTGTTACCCGCCTCCATATGAAATATGGGTATTTTAAGCCTTTTAGCAGATATAGCAGATAAAGCTGAATTTGTATCACCCAAAACTAAGAGTGCATCCGGTTTCAATTGAGAGAGCAGCTTATAGCTCCTTGCAATAATATTACCAATGGTTTCTCCTAAATCTTCACTAGCTGCATCTAAATAATAATCTGGTTTCCTTAATCCTAAATCCTCGAAGAATATCTGGTTAAGTGTATAATCCCAATTTTGACCTGTATGCACAAGTATATGCTCAAAGTATTTATCACATTTTTTAATAACTTCAGACAAACGTATTATTTCAGGCCTTGTGCCAAGTATTGTCACCAGCTTCAATTTTCTTATTGACGTGCTTTTCACTCTCAGACCTCCTCATAGTAAGTATCTGGCTTATTAGGGTCATAACACTCATTTGCCCACATAATTGTTACCATATCAGTATCTCCCAAATTTTCTATGTTGTGTGTATACCCTGGTGGTATGTCAACTACTTCCAGCTTATCTCCACTAACATAATATTCAATAACTTTATCTGAACCAATTTTCCTAAACCTTATTACACCTTTCCCGCTCACAACCAAGAATTTTTCATTTTTTGTATTATGCCAATGATTACCCTTGGTAATACCAGGTTTTGAAATATTAACAGATACTTGTCCCCTGTTCGGGGTTCGAATAAACTCGGTAAAAGAACCTCTATTATCAATATTCATCTTCAATGCATAACTAAAGTTATCTTCCGACAAGTAGCTCAAATAGGTACTATATAGCTTTTTGATGAATTCATCTGACATATCCGGAATAGATAGCTTTTCACGACTATTCTTGAATGAATATATTAAATCAACTATTTCTCCCAAAGTAATGGTATGAACAACCGGTACCTCGCAAAAATCACCCACACGATTTTCTTCACCCTTTAATGCTCTTATTAATTCCTTCACCACATCATCTATGTAAACCAAATTCATAACAACACTGGGGTCGTTCACAGTTATAGGCAAATCACGGGCAATATTGTAACAAAACGTAGCAATTGCACTATTGTAGTTAGGCCTGCACCATTTCCCAAAGACATTCGGAAA
>JAAZDH010000334.1 GCA_012512865.1 Clostridiaceae bacterium
GGGTATATACATGCAGCTGATGTTCCGGGAAGACATGAGCCGGGTACGGGTGAGTTGAATTTAAAAAATGTAATCAGGGCTATTGAACAAGCCGGGTATAGCGGTTTTGTGGGCTTTGAGCTGAGTCCTTTGAATAGTTCTGGGATAGCACTAGAGAAAATTATAAAAGTTTTGCAATAGTTGTGATAAAATATTAAAATAATTATAACAAATATAAGATGGAATGAGTAAGCTGGGATAGGATTATGTAGTTTAATTTATTCTATCCCGTGTTTTATTTCTCATCCTGCCTTGATACAAATTCAGATATATAATGGCGAAAGGAACGGTGATATGAATGAATTGGGATCTGCCTCCAATGAGTATATTCCCAAACTCTACCCCGAGATATCCGAATCTCTGGATATATGTAAACTGTAAAATGGCTGAAAACTATAATAAAGCATTATATTTTGTCGTAGAGAGGCTAAAGGAATGTGCCGAGGTTTACAATGATTTTGAGTGTTTTCACATAGCCGAGGGCTGTGATTATTTTACGCGCAGGAGAGGTCTTTTCCCGGTGGGGCTGGGTGAAAAGAGCCATGACCATGAATTGCACTTGAGGTTTTACACTCAACCGTTAAAAAGTTATACTCCTCTTGAAATATATAATGAAAAATTTTACAGGATAGCAATAAGCGTACATTTCGAAGTTGACAGGCCGGCAAAGTTGCATGCGTATGTTGATAAATGTCCTGTTTGCGGATGTACCGGTGAATATAAGAAATTTTTCGGAGCTGAAACAAGGGTAAAAAATGAGAATGTCCATGATCCGCTAGGGCTTGAACTTATATTGCATGGTACCATTAGGGGCAAGTCAACACCTGTTTTTAAAGGCATTAACTATTTTGACAAATTGTATAAAATGATTATTGAAGAAGATAAACCTTCAAGGGAAGATATAAATACTGCAAGAATAGGGCAGGTATTTTTTATTGAATGTTAACAGGGAGCGTGATTGATTTGAATTTACCAAATGTATGGGGACCGGGAAGATTATTTGCTTTTTCCGGGCTGGATGGCACAAACAGTTTTAAAGACAGTATTGCTGCAACCCTGACAGCAGATAAAATAGGAATGATTTTTCATACTCCAGTAAAGAGAGAATTGAGTTTTAGTTTGAAGAATGTAGATGATATTGAATATGAAATAGTAGCCTCAGATATTATAAAAATACAACTATCAGTTAAAAACTATGAAAAGAAAATGCCATTATTGGTAGTCTTTTGCCAACAAGATGTAGTTGCAGGACTAACTTCAGAATTTGCAATACCGGTTTTGCATTGCGAAGAACCTGGATATGTAAAAAATGAAAATGGTCTTATTGTGCATTCTACATTACATGATTTTACTGCGTTTAAAACCTTTAAGAATGGCGAAAATATACATTTTATATTTTCTTATAGTAATATTTCAAAGGAACTAGCTATTGAAAAAATAGAGAAAAACATAAATATTGACATTAATTACATGGTTCAAAAGAAAATAAATTTTTTCAATAGTTTGCCAAGAGTAAAAGGGCTGGATGAACTAACAGAAAAAACTTTGTATAACTGCTTCTCTGTAATGAAAACACAGGTTTATACGCCCGAAGGACAATTTACGACAAGGTGGACTACTCCCGAAAGACTCCCTCACAGGAAATTATGGTTGTGGGATTCTGTTTTTCACAGTATAGGAAACAAATATATTTCAATAGATCTTGCGGTCGACAGTATTAAAGCTGTATTTGCATCTCAAAGAGAAGATGGCTTTATTCCGCATATGTCGGCTCCACCCATGCAGTGTTCAGGGATTACACAAACACCCATACTTGCATGGGGGACATATAAATTGTATGAATATTCAGGAAAGATAAATATACTTTCTGAAACATATAATTCATTAAAAAAATACTTGGAGTGGAATATAAAAAACCGGGACAACAACAAAAATTATCTTTTTGAATGGTGGATAAATAAAGATATGCCTGAAAACAGGTGTGATGAGTGTGGTATGGACAATTCACCGAGATTTGATAACAATACTGAAATGGATTGCGTGGATTTTTCAAGTTTTATGGCTAATGAAGCAAGATTTATGGCTAAAACAGCTGAAAAAATAGGTTTGAAAGATGATATTGCATATTGGGAGGATATATACTTAAAAATAAAAACAGCAATAAACACATTTTTGTGGGATGAAGAGGATAAGTTTTATTATGATAGGAAAACCTCTGACTGCAAGTTCAGGAAAATCAAAACAGTAGCATCATTTTCCCCGATATTTGCAGGAGTTTGTGAAAAATATCATTTAAATTTTCTTGTTAAACATTTAAATGATAAAAAGACTTTTAGTACTGAATTCCCTGTACCAAGCGTTTCTGTAAGCGAACCATCATTTGAACTTGACTTGTGGAGAGGTCCTGTGTGGATAAACTATAATTACATGATTTCGCATGGTTTGAAAGAATATGGAGTGGATTGGTTAGCAGAACAAATAATAAGCAAAACAATAAAAGTACTTTCATTTTGGTATAAACATACAGGAACTCTTTACGAATATTATGATCCTTTTAACCAGGTCCCGCCTTCATCGCTAAACAGGAAAGGAAAAAACATAGGTATATATGATTTCAAGGTTAAGATGCAGAATATAAGAGATTATGGCTGGACATGCAGCCTTTATGCAGCTATGATTTTAGAAAATAATCATTTATGGAAGGATGA
>JAAZDH010000335.1 GCA_012512865.1 Clostridiaceae bacterium
GACCTTTGGTCAGTTCCATTTAGACCAGACAGGGGTGATATTTATAGAAACCTGGCGGAAAATGTTCCTGATGCTGTGCTTGAACCCATAGAAGTCTTTAGAAATGATGATGGAAAGTATTACAAGGACCAATATGCACCAGTAGGCTTGTACCATATGTCTCCCACAACCTGCAAGCATCTCGAGGCAGTCATTAAATACTTGAATTGGCTGGCGACGAAAGAACCGGCGTGGACGCTAAGCTGGGGAATTGAAAGCGAACATTACAGGCTGGTCAACGGGGCACCTGTACCTATTGATGTTGAGCATAATAAGAATACATTAACCTACATAAATTTGGATTTGAATTTAATGTTTGCCGGTGGAGACCATTATCCTTTGCCGCCGGAAGTGAGCAGGGAATTAATAAAGCACACATATGGCGAACTAGGAGAAACTGCTGCAAAAGCACATGATACTGCAGGCAAGGATGCAATACCCCAGCTCCTGTTTGATAAGACACTGGAAGTGCAATCAAAATATGCTCCTGAATTAAACAATACGTTCAAGGAATACTGGGTAAAACTAATAATTAACGAGGACTTCGAGTCTACATGGCAAGAGTTTATGAAGGAGTTCAAAGAAAAAGGAATTGATGAAGTAATTAATGAAAGGATAGAATACTATAACACTTATGTAAAGAAATAAACAAGTACTAAAATAAAGAGCTGCATACCGGGCAAAAACACGGTATGCAGCTCTTTATGTGTGACGTGAATGCGGATTTGACGTTGAAAACTGTTTCAGTAATTGTAAGTGCAAGCTACGAGTAATTAATAAAATAATTAATAAATTAAATAGTATTATCGTATTATTATAATGTCGGACAATACTTGTAAATTATATTGTAGTGCTTTATAAAGATATGGTAAAATACAAATATAAAGGTAAAGTAAATTTTATGCAACCATGTCATTTTTCCTTGGCAAGGGATGAAAAAGTAAGATGTTCGTTATCCTGGAAGGCGATTGCTTGGTAAAATTTGATGAAGAATGTTACTATTGCAATCCCGGGTGCTTTTGCTATATTAACCCTGGAGTTTTTCATTCTGTAACTTTAATTAATAAAAAAAACCTGTTAAGATCCTATGGATACCTGTGAATGATAAAAGATTAAGAATGCATTTATCGATATACAGGGGAAAACACCGTGATTTTTTTGATGGAAAGGATATCTTGATGGATGATTACTTACTAAAAGCCATTGACAAGGAAATTCGTTTAAGGGATGATTATTATATAGATAATGTACTTTGTTTCTTTAAATCCCTGTGGAGACTTGCAATAAGAGAATATAACAAGTTGGATGACGAGGGAAAAAATATAACTGCCTGGAAGAAAAAAATACTGCGTGAAATAGATGAGTACATATTTAATCATATTTCCAAGAAAATAGCTTTAAAGGAAATAGCAGGCTATGTAAATTTAAGCCCAAGTTATTTGAGCACTTTCTTTAAGAATAATAAAGGTATAAATTTGTTCCAGTATATACATGTATTAAAGATAGAACACGCAAAAGAACTTTTAACCGTGGATAAAAAAAGCATTAAAGAAATTGCCTATTTATTAGGTTATAGCGACCCATTTTACTTTACAAGAGTTTTCAAGAAACTTGAAGGAATAGGACCCAGCCAATACAGGGAGAGGGTAATTAGCTATTAAGAAAGCTTGATATTGAGCATAGCACTTTAAAGTTGAGCACCGGAAAGAGGTGAACTTATGAAAAAACTCCTGGGATTCCTGTTGAAATTACTTAAAGTTAATAACAGGCCCGTTTTTGCATTTTTATTAATGACATATATTTCTATGGCAATATTTCCCATTATTATCTTTGGAATAATATCCCACAGGAGCTTGAAGGTAAATATCGAGGAACAAACTATAAGAGCTAACATTGAAAGACTGGAACAGGTAAAAGCATCTATTGAAACTTTTTTAAACAGCCTAGAAGAAAAAATATTTGATTTGAGTATAGATAACATGGTACAGAAAATGAAGGGAATAAACGATGGAAATAACACAAATGTGAATAATATTTTGAGTATATTGGATTTAAAAACAAAGCTTAATAACTTTAGTTTAGCCAATAAACTTATTGAATCCGTATATTTTTATAACAGGGAAGAGAATTTCGTAGTGTCAAACAGGGGTGTTTCAGTATCCCTGAGTAATTTTTCAGATAAATCATGGTATGAGCAATATATTTTCGGCAATGAAAAGCCCAGGTGGATAGACACAAGGTCGAAAATAGTTGAGAGTGATGGTGGAACCGAAAGTGGAGTAATAGACGTCCTGACTTTTATAATGCCCTTATCTCCGTACATAGTGTCTTTTAGAGGCGCAATAATTCTTAATTTAAATGAAAGAAGGTTCAGTAACCTAATAGCAGAAATTATACCCCGGGAAAAAGGAGAAGTATTTATGTTAAATAGAGAAGGAAAAGTTATAACAAATAATTGTGTTGATTTTAAAACTCCTTTACCAGGAAATAGAATTGTTGAAGAAATAAAAGGGGCAGATAGTGGATACTTGTTCTTTAGTGAAGAAAAAAGTAAATTTCTATATTACTACATTGTATCTAGCAATAACTGGATATATATATTAAGGAATCCATCCAATAATTTATTAAATATTTCGAAAAAAATTGGAATGCTAACAATTTATCTAAGCTTTTCTCTTGCCATTGCAAGCTTGTTCGTGTCTGTTTATTTTTCAAAGAGGGTTTATTCGCCGATAAGTAATGTTTTGTTTACAATTAAAAGCTTAAATCCTGCAAAGGAAAATAAGCATAAAGGGAAAAATGAGCTTGAGATGATTAGAAGGACAATAAGCGAATTATACGAGAAAGAGAGTAAACTCAAGAATTTTTTAGATACCAGCAAGCAGGAAATAAAAGAGAGTTACTTGA
>JAAZDH010000336.1 GCA_012512865.1 Clostridiaceae bacterium
ATTCAACGCCGTCCCCGCCTGGGTGGGAAACCCATTGCCCGCCTGTCATGAACTGCCATTCCACGCTTTCCCTGAAAGAATCGCACATACCGCCATGGCACCCTGCAAGCCCCACTCCCGATGCCACGGCTTCCATGACGGAAGTGACCTGTTCCCTGGTTATTGTGCCCGATGTCCATTCGGGGACAATTAAATGCAAGGATTTTAATTTTTCCGTATCCAGGAATGCGTCCAGCGTGTCGGAAATTTCAACTTTGAAGTCGCATTCCTCCAAGACATTTTTAAATATATGAGCCACCTGTTCCGGTTCGTGGCCAAGCCAGCCACCCCATACTATTAAAGCCTTTTTTTTCATTGATTAAACACCTACCTTGTTATTTACTGTAAAATTAATATTATTACATTTTTTACCTTGGACGTTATCTTGGACGGCTGCATGATTTCCTTATTACTATTTTTGGCTGAACAGATATTCCAAAATAGTCCTTTTCTCCCTTGATGCATTTTACAAGTTCATCCGCGCACCTATAACCAATTTCGTAAAATGAAACATGTACTGTTGTAAGCTGAGGCGTAACGACAGTTGCAACATCCGAGTCGTCGTAGCCTACTATGGAGATATCGCCAGGTACTTTAACGCCGCTTTCCAACAGGCCTTGCAGCAAACCTGCAGCCATCCTGTCATTTGACACAAAGATGGCAGAGGGCGGGCTTTTTGCTGATAGTATTTTCCTTGCCGCAGTGTATCCGCTTTTCCTGCCGTAATTGCCCTCAAAAAGCAGCTCCCTGTTAAAAGGAATACCATGCTCCTCCATGGCCCTTTTGTACCCTTTTAACCTGTCTATGCTGTTGGTGTAGTACATCGGGCCGTTAAGAAATGCAATTTTTTCATGTCCGAGATTGATGAGGTATTTTACCGCTTTATAGCTTCCTTTCAGGTTATCCGCGTCAGCATAGCTTATGCCTGAGTTTTCAATGTAATTGTTTATAAGGCAAAACCGGTAACCCTCTTCTTTTAGTTTCACCAGCGAAGGTTCATTGGCAAACGTCCCGAGCAATATGCCCCCATCCACCTTGTTCCCCTTAAAGTATTTCGTGTAGTCATTTCCCGGCATAACCGGCGCAGTAATGTCATGGTAAAGCAAGACAAGGTTGTAACCTCTTCTTGATAGCGCATCCCCGATTCCGCCGAGAAGTTCTGCGAAGTAATAAACGGACAGCATGTGGATGTTTTTAATTCTTGGGATTATTACTCCTATATTCCCGCTGATTCCTTTTATGAAGTTGGTTGCAATTACGTTTGGATGGTAATCCAGATCCTTTGCGGCTTTTAAAACTTTTTCACGTGTTGAGGGCGATACCGATTCAGGCCTGTTAAAGACGCGGGAAACCGTTGCACCTGAGACCCCGGCTTTTACAGCCACATCATCCCTGGTTGCTACAGCTATTACCTCCTTTCGTGAGCAGCTTGCATATTTAATAAGCAGCTTTCATAAACAGCTTTCTTAAGCAAGAAAAGCAAGAATGCCTGGTTATGAACACGTGTACATTTTACCTCAAAAAGAATTTATTGTCAAGGTTGTTCGCTTTTTAAGATGGCAGCAAAGCTCGCCGGTAATTTTGCAATGTTTACAAGTTGGCAAGCGTTGTATTACAGGTTGGTAAAGATTGTAGTATGCGCACGGAAAATATGGTATTATGAAAAAAGCAGGAAAATAAAAGGAGAGTTAAATTGAAGTATAAGATAAAAATATTGGTATGCTTGTTACTACTCGCATTACTCGCGGTATCATGCTCGTTTAAGCCAGGCGGTAACGACGGATTGCCGACGGCAGCTACTATTCCATCAGCATCCGGAGATTGTATTCCAATACCATCCGGAGAGGGTATTCCAACATCACCTGGAGATTGTATTCCAATACCACATGGAGAGGGGATCCCATTACTTTCCGTTGTGGAAACCATACTTGGAAAGGTTCCTGGCAGTGAAGAGGTTATCCTGGAGGAAACCGGGCCGGTGACGGAAATCAAGGATGCATCTGGTTTGTTCCGCTTGTGGGGAGAAACCACAAAGCTTTATTCTTACATGACCGTGGTGGTGGATGAAGGAGGTGCCAGGAAATGGGGAATGGGTGACGGCGGCTTGATTCACCCGGGTATTGCGGTGAAGAGCGATGGTATGGGAAAGGTTTACCTGGTTTCCCCGGGGGATGGTTCCATCAAGGAAATTGGCGGGGAAGTCGGGAATGAGTTAGGCAAGGAGATTGTCAAAGGAATCGGCAAAGAGATTATAACCGACATTACCAGGCTGGTGGATGAAGCCGGGATCCATATTCCCGGTATGAATGTAAAAATTCTAAGAGCAATAGACGATGTGGTGCTGGTTAAAATATCAGATGGGTCGAAAGAAGCCTTGTTCCTCTTTAAATGGGACAGGGAAAAGCAAAGCCACGAAGCTGTTTTATTGGATTCTTGCGGTATCATAGCTGCTGATTTTTATTACACCTTTGATAATAGTGTATTTGTGACTTCCGAAAACGACGGTTTTTATATACTGCACCGGGATGAGCAGGATAATGACCTGAAGCGATATGTATTACCGGGTATAATCAGGGAAATTGAAGATATCCTGCTCGCGTGGGAGGAAGACCGGTATTATGTTTTTATCAAGGCATATAAAGAGAATGATGAAAAACTGGCTTTTTACAAGGTTGATATCAACCGGGGAACCATTACGGAGTACCGGGCGCTTAAAAGCTTAAAAGATATGTATGCCCCGGAATGGACTTTTAAAAGCGATGTGAATCTCAACCGGTACGCGGACATGGCAGCCGGATTAATTCTTGTAGAAGGCTCAGACAGCCGTTTAAGCGGGTTCCACGACCATAATTACCTGTATGCCCTTGATACCTCTTCCGGGGAAAAAACCTGGACCTTTTACGGGAACCATGCAGGGGTTCCTTACCGTTTCAGCAAAGATAGGGAGCACGTTTTCCTCGGCAACCTGGCAGAAGGTTACATAAAGTGCCTTGAAATCAACACGGGCAAGCTGATTTGGAAAAAGGAAGCCGGGAATTACTTCGAGTTTGCATCTGCCGGGGAAAATGTGTTGGTTAGGAGTGATAATACTATCAAGGCTTATCGCGCTTCTGACGGTGAGCTTCAATGGGAGAGGGAAACCAGTGAAGATGCCTTTCTTTTTGCTTCAAAAAACAACCTTCCTGTGGTGGTTGTATCTGATTCAAAAGGGTTAGCCGCATATAACCCGGCCAGCGGGGATATTGAATGGCAATTCCCGGGAAAAGGCTGCCGGAATTATGATATAAGTCTTGATGGGACTGTCTTGACGGTTCCCTTTGAAAATGCCATTCAAACACTGGACATTCACACCGGCACAACCATTGAAATCAATGCATCATCTTATTCAGCCATAGAAGAGACATTATCCGGGAAGGAACTTTATTCGGGCGTAAAGGTCCTGTATTCGAAAGAGGATGAAAGGATAAGGTGCATCGATAACGCGGGGAAAATCCTATGGGAAAGAGATTATAAACCGGGGAGGACAACGGACCTTTACAAATATAATCCCTATTTTCAATACCCTTACCCTGCCAGGATCGGGGATGTATTGTATATTAATTTTGAGGGAGCCATTATTGCCCTGGATGCAAAGACAGGCGAAACATTATATCAAGCGGCTGACTATGCAACAATATCCAGCGGCCCCGTCAAACTTAAAGACAGTGTACTCTGGATACTGAATGACCTTGACGGGCAGGTGGATGCACTGAGGCTGAAGTAGGGCATGGCATAATGGGTTATGGCAGGACCAAGGACCAGTGGCGAATTGAGCCCGCTTAATTAACCGGGTCCACGTGGACGAGGACTTCTGCAATTTCTTTGATGTTTTGCATCAGCCTTTCTTTTGCCAGGGCTGCAATATCGTGACCTTCTTCCACGGTTAAGAAAGGGGCCACCCCGATACCTATATCCACAAAAAGATGACGCCCGATATACCTGGCTTTTACCCATGAAACAGATATGACACCTTCTATATTCATTACCGTATCCTTTATACTGTTTATTTTTTCAGTGCCCGGGGAGGAATCCATGAGACCTTTCATGGAGTGTTTAAGTATATCGAATGCCGTTTTGAATATCAAGGAAGCAACTATTATTCCCGCCAGGGGGTCCAGGTATTCGAGAAAAGGAATGTCTAAACGGCTGCCTGCGATACTTCCCGTAATGCCCAAAAAGGTCCCGATGGAAGAAAATGCGTCCGACCGGTGTTCATGGGCATTGGCCATCATTGATATGCTGTTAATCCTTTTGCCCTCGCTGTAGGTAATCCTGTACATTGCTTCCTTAACGACGATTGATACAAGCGCTGCGATAACGGCGATATAAGACGGGGTTATGAATGAATGGTTGATTATTGATTCAATAATTCCTTTTATAATCGCAAATGTTGCAAATGCCAGGGTGATGCCTACAAATGCTGCAGCAATGGGCTCTGTTTTGCCGTGCCCGTAGGGATGTTCGCTATCAACGGGCTTTTTGGCAATCTTGATGCCTATAAGCACTACCACTGTTGCAACAATATCGGAAAAGGAATGGAGGGCGTCTGAAATCATGGCCTTGCTGTTTCCTGCCAAACCTGCGAACAACTTGAATATAGTTAATGCAACATTAATAATAATACATGCAATTGTTATTATTTCTCCTTTTTTGTAATCTGCCCCTTGTAAATTATCCATTACAGTTTACCTCCATTTTTCGATATTTAGAAAAAATACCTGCGGCACCATAATTTGTTTAATTAATTACAGTCCCGCAGGTATTTCTCCTGCTGCCCCTTGATATAGGCCCGGCCTCCGTGTTTTTTGACGCTTTTTTAACACGTTGCCTGCTCTGCAATATTTCACCAGGAAGCTAAATTAATCATTTTCTGTATTAAGTCGTATTATATTTAGTGTTATTACGTTTTAAGTCATATTAAGCCGTATAATAAAATAAGTTTATACCATAAGCCATGGAATAACACGTGTATTAAGCTCCATTATAACATATATATTTATTATATGCATTAAAGCCAGTGAAATTTCTTCCCTGGCAAGCATAAAATGTAAAATTATAACAAGACAAATCCATTATTTATAAAAACTTCTGAAAGTGTATATAAAATTACGACTTTACCAGTAAAAATGAACCTTTGTAACTATTGCTAGTAATGGTTTACAAAGGTTTTGTTTTTCTAAATAAATGTTGTATAATTTAGAATTTCTTTTTGCTATCCGCTACAAGTTGTTTAATATCGCCAGTTCTAAAGAAACGCATATTTAGCGTTAGATTTAATGCAACACAGAGTACAACATAAAAATGAAAAAATTACAAAAAAATAAACACCCTAATAGCGCAAATTGGCGTATTTATCTTATTTGTTAGTATTGTTCAACTGTTAAACTGGCGAAAAGCTAAATATTACATTATAGAGGATAAAATATTACACCCAAATTTAATTAATTAATGATATAATTATAATGCAGTTAAGATATGCAATTATATTAATCACGGCGTATCATCACGCTATACAAGCTTAACAAGAAACAAGTTTGCGGGTATATTTGATACTAACAAGCCGGCTAAAGCATCAAGGAAGGGCTTGCCAAGAAACGGGTTTACATCTATGCACATTATTGCACTTTATTATATTCAAAGGGAAGGAGTGTTGGCATGGCGCCTATCAAGGAATGGTTTGGCGGTTATAATGTTATATTCAGCTGGTTTGAGCGAAACTATGGTTATAGCGCGCTGGAAGATTACTGGAAATATATAGCTGAAAACTGTTTTGAAGAAGTGATAGAGAAATTTAAAGAAGGGGGGCTTACTGCAATAAAGGATTATTTCGAGTATACTTTTAGCCTTGATGACGGGGAATGCAGGACAAGCCTTGAAAATGGAAAGCTAACGATAGAAATTGTAAAATGCCCGGATTATGAGTTTATGAAATCCTC
>JAAZDH010000337.1 GCA_012512865.1 Clostridiaceae bacterium
GTATGACAAGGATAAATATAAAGAAAATGCCTGGATAAATAAAGATAAAAAAGATAAATAAATAAAATGCCGTGGAAATAAGAAAAAAGCTAATAAAGGGAATAAAGAAAACAAGAAAAATACCGAAAAAAAAAAGAGAGAGTGATAGCCAGGTTTTAATATATAAAAATAAATTATATGCAGTACGAAAATATGCCCTGTGAATTACCTCGACAGGGTATATTTTTGTAGTCACAAGTTAGCTTATGTAGCCCCTCGTTAGCTTATGATTAATATTGTCAATCAAATTCCGGATTCTGACAACCTTATGTGACAATGTTTACCGGGTGGTTTAGGATATAATCATTAACATGTTTTGGGAAATGCCAAGTGAAATGAAAAATGAAAAATAATGAAACGAAAGATATGTTATAAACAATGTAAACAAAAGATAAGGGGGCATAAAAAGTTGAAACCGGAAATTTCACTTCAAAAAAGACCTGCCAGTCTTGTAAGTTTAAAAACCTCTTTTAAAACTTATTTAATTATACTGCCTGTTGCCTTCATGCTCGGGAGGGTTCTCCCGGCAAAAGGCATGGTACCTTTTGGCTTACCTTTTTATATAGCATCTCATACCTTGGATATAAGTAAAATTGCAGTTGCTTTTTTTGTCTTGATCGGGACCCTTACAGGAGGAGGAAAAAGCAAGATATTGACAACTGTTTCAAGTATGATTCTATACAGTATTTTAAACGCTGTTCTTATAAACAAAATTTTCGCCAAAAAAGCCAATACAAGGGATAACAGTTCAAAATCCATGTTAAACAATGTTCTGAACGCAAAATCATATTTAACTTATGCTGTTCCAGGATTATTCAGCTGCCTGATTATTGAAATTATTGCTGCCGCATGGCAGGGAATGCTTTTGTATGATGTTTTGATGGCAATACTAAATAGCCTTATCGTGTTTATAATGGTATTCATCTTTTGCAACTTTGCATTGTTGTTTGATAATAGTAAAGATACACATATACTGTCCAACGAAGAAATGATGAGCGTAATAATTACTTTTGCCCTTTCTTTTATAGGGCTGGGTGAAATAAAGCCGGCAGGTTTTAATGTGAGAAATATGACAAGCGTATTGGCAATATTAATATTTGGATACAGGTATGGCGTTAATGCCGGTACGGCTGTAGGGGCAATAACGGGCATAATTTCTGATGTGCACTCGGCAACCGGGTTTTTCCTGGTTGGCTGTTATGCCTTTTGCGGCCTTTTGGCAGGCATATTCAGGAACCTTGGGAAGACTGGTTCCATCATTGGTTTTTTTATCGCGTATATTCTTGCCAAACTATATCTAAATGACCCAGCGATGGAAGGATTGATTCATCTTAAGGAAGTCCTGCTGGCTATACTTGTTTTTACGGTGCTCCCGTTAAAAATAATTATAAATATTGCGGAAATCCCGGGTTTTAAAACCGATATCCACGTGGACAGATCCATATTTAGCATTCGTACCAAGGACATGGTCGTAGAAAAACTGAACAGGTTTTCAAGAGTTTTTATGGAAGTGGCTAAAACTTTCAGGGAGATTGCAAGCGCGAAGACAGGTATAAACAAACAGGATATATTATCCATGTTTGACCGTGTCGCAGACAGGGTATGCAAGGGTTGCAGCCTTTGCCTCCATTGCTGGGACAGGAATTTTTACAGCACATACCAGGTTTTGTTTAGAATCGTTGAGAAACTTGACAAGAAAGGATATATTGATAACGATGATATACCGGCTTATTTCCTGGAAAGGTGCGAACGTGTAAATGACTTTGTACAAGCAGTTAATAACATGTATGAAATATTAAAAGTTGAAATGATGTGGAGGAACAAGCTGGGGGAAAACAGGGCTGTTATATCCTCGCAAATGGAAGAGCTGTCAAAAGTGATAGCCGGGCTTTCGGCAGAAATAGATACCCATATCGGGTTTAAAACGGAATTGGAAAACACCCTGGCATTCGTATTAAAGCGCGAAGGAATAAAGGTAGAGGAAGTTTCGGCTTTTGAGAATAAGTACGGGAAGTATGAAATTGGTATTTCCCATAAAGGTTGCAAGGGAAGAAGGTATTGTACCAATATCATAAGTAAAGTCGTCTCCCAGGTGGTGGAGAAAAAAATGGTAAAAGATAGTTACGGGTGCTGCAGGAAGGAAACTGCAAATCTTTGCGTATTAAAGCTCGTGGAAGAAGAAAAATACTGTATTACAACAGGAATTGCGTGCGTTAACAAGTATGACGAAAAATATGGCTGTATATCACCGGTATCCGGGGACAGTTATGCTTCCTTGAGCAGCAGTGACGGCAAACATATACTGGCATTAAGCGATGGAATGGGGTCCGGGGAGAAAGCAGCAATGCAAAGCAAGGCTACAATCAAGTTAATTGAGCAATTCATAGAATCAGGAATTGACAGGAGTTCCACGGTTAAACTAATTAACTCGATATTGGCGTTGAAAACAAATGAAGATGATTTCTCCACCATAGATTTATGCATAATTGATTTAAACGGAGGAGATATTGAATTTATTAAAATTGGCACTGCCCCAACCATTATCAGGAGAAAGGACAGGGTTGATATTATTAAAACCATTTCGCTTCCTGCAGGGATATTGAGCAACGTGGAAATAGAGCTTATAAGCAGGCAGCTTGATGACGGGGACATGGTAATAATGGTGACTGACGGAGTGGTAGACGCTTTTACCGGTGAAAATGGGGGAAAGGAAGAAAAAGAAAAAATTCTTCAAAAATTTGTTGGTGAAATAAAGAGCATAAATCCACAGGCTGTTGCAGATATCATACTGGATGAAGCATATAAGAATTCAGGCAGCAAGCCTGCCGACGATATGACGGTAATAGCGGCAAAATTCTGGAAAAAGGCAATATGACAAAAATACAAAATGTATCGTATAAATATATCACATAAGTATAATTAAAGCTGATTTTTTATAAACTAATTATTAGACATTAGGGATAAACTTCCTTGTATATTGATTCATATTAATCTATTGTACTTGATTTAAGTTTATTATTTGAGTTTATTGCATTTGTTTAAGCTAATTTTTATTATTAAAAAAGCTTTGAAATTGGAAAAGATATAACTAATTTGAATGGAGGTTTTGTATGCCCATGGAAGAAATGCCGGGTGATATACCTCCGGGCGACGTGCCTGAAGAGAAAACACCGGGAAATGAAACTGATGGCGTGGAAAGAAGCATGGTTGAAAATACCGCGGATAACGTAAAGAAAATAATGGATATGTTTTTAGAAAGTGAAATATGCCATGAATGGGAGAGGCGTCATCATGACGGTAAGGATAAAAATTGCAATGATGATGAGGAGGATAAATATTACATCATTAAAGAAGCCCGGAGGATTGTAAGCAACCTGGTGAAAAAAGAATGTGAAATAAAGGAACAACGTGCAATATACCCCCAGGTAATATATCCATGCGGGACAGGCAATAAGATTCAAAAGAAAGGATATTCTCCAGGCATCGTAGATGCTGTTATTAATATTGCTCTTCTTGGCAGCGTGGCAGCCTTGTTGTTTTTCGTGATAAAAATAATCCTGTCATTATAAACCTTTGGACAAAAACGTGGTAGAGTAATATTGTCGTAATAATATTGTTGAATATTGTTGTAAATATGCGGACGAAAAGAAAATAGAACCATTTCCGTCGCCGGTTGTATCATGGGGAACGTCACCGTGTCCTACCGGAAGGATGAAAGCTTACCAGGTTAAATTTGCCCCATCATGGCATTGATTTTATTCCCTTTAAGTTATATTATATTGGTTGATGGATAAATAAATAGCATTTAATAAGCAGTATTTATTAATATGTATCAGTATGGAGTATTAATATACAAAATATTAATATAGAAAAAAATATCAAAAAATATACAGGTATGGAGAAGTGAATATGCATAATGTTGATAAATTGTTGAACATAATACTGTTCCCAAGGGAATTATACCTGAGGATTACAGGCAAAAGGCCAAGCCTTTATATGGGAATATTGTTCATAGGGCTTAAAGATGTTATATTTGTTTTATTATCAAATTACAAGGATTTATTTATTGATAAAATACCAGGTGATATGCCTTTAAACATATTCCTGTCAATAATTTTTATCGTTGGCATGGGCATACTGGACGTGTGCTTTTTCTCGATTCCCTTGTTTGATTTATACAAGCGTTTCAAAAAGATTGGCAGTGTAAGGATTGACAGGGAACTCCTGGTTAAGCTGATGAAAGTCTATATTGTTGCCCATTTCGTGATATTGCCGGCAGAAATATTTATATTCATATTATTCTGGAATTCGGGCAACGGGATTAGCACGTTCCTTTTTTATTTATCCGGCGTCCTTTATATTCTTATACCGATATGGTTTAGCGCCGCCATATCACGCGGGGTTGATACTTTATATAATTTTGTCCCCTTTTATAAATGGCTGTCTTTTGGAGCAATTCTCGTGTGGAACCATTTGCTTGGGTATGCCTTCTCATATATTATAGAAAGTTGGATTTTGCCGCTGTTTAGGTATTAAGCCGGAATTTAAAATTGTTTGTAAAAAATGCATGTCAAAATATGGGTGCGGCATTGCCCTTGCCAAACCGGAAATAATATTATATGATATATAGTAGTATATGCCATGGCAGCAGTAATACAGCGATAATAACAGGAACACATGAAAGTACATGTGGGCAAAAGCACAGGCGGGTATAATATGTTCTGGTAATGTGTCTCGGTGGCCTAATGGATAAGGCTGTGGATTCCGGATCCACCAATGCGGGTTCGATTCCTGCCCGGGGCACCAGGTTTCTAAACACCAGTGTTCATGCGGGTACTGGTGTTTATTATTTTTTATTTGATATTTATTGTTTTAATATTAGTTAAAGCATTAATTAATGCGCAGTTTACGATAGAGCTGTTTTAAAAATGCTGTAATGTGCTATAATGTTATCGTAGTTTTTGTAATGCATCGCAACGTGTTGTAATAAAAATGCATAAATGATACCGGCATACCATGTAAACTTGATAAAATAGGAGGCTTTATGCGGATTGGCAGCGTTGAGCTCGAAAACAACGTATTCCTTGCACCCATGGCAGGAATCACGGACATGCCTTTCAGGGTCCTGTGCAGGGAGCAGGGATGCGGCCTTATGTACACGGAAATGGTGAGCGCAAAGGGTATAAGCTACGGGGATGCAAAGAGCTTCAGGCTTGCTGAAATCCGCGGGGAAGAAAAGCCTGCGGCAGTCCAGATTTTTGGCTCGGATCCTTTTATAATGGCGAAGGTGGCGGAAAAATTAAACGATTCCAAGGCTGACATAATTGACATAAACATGGGATGTCCCACGCCAAAAATCACGAAAAATGGAGAAGGATGCGCCCTCATGCTGGATATAAACCTTGCGGGAAGTATTATAAGGGATGTAGCAAGGGCATCGGAAAAACCAGTAACCGTAAAGCTAAGAAAAGGGTGGGATTCATCCCATGTAAACGTGGTTGAGCTTGCCAAGGTCGCAGAGGAAAACGGGGCAAAGGCGGTTGCCGTGCATGGAAGGACAAGGGACATGTTTTACAGCGGTAAAGCTGATTGGGATATAATTGCAAGGGTAAAGAAAGCCGTATCCATTCCTGTTATAGGAAACGGAGATGTTTTTACGCCCCGGGATGCAAAGAAAATGCTTGAAAGCACGAAATGTGACGCCATAATGATAGGAAGGGGGGCCCAGGGCAACCCCTGGATATTCAGGAACGTGCTCCATTACTTAAAAACCGGCGAGATTCTTCCCGGGCCTTCCAACGAAGAAAAGCTTCGTATGATAATCCGGCACATGGATATGTTAATCGGGCAAAAAGGAGAATTTATCGGTGCCAGGGAAATGAGAAAGCACATTGCCTGGTATATAAAGGGGATGAGAAATGCAACCCGGGTAAAACAGGAAATATTCAGGCTTTCAAGCAAAAATGAGATTATAGGTGTGCTGAAGAGGTATTTAATTGAAGAAACAAGTGAAGAAACAGTGAATAAACAGCTGTAGAAAAAAGTAAAGAAAAAAGCGAAGAAAGAAGCTGGTAAAAAAGCGAAGAAAAAGCAAACAAAAAAGCCGGCGAAAAAGCGGAGAAAGAAAAAAGCGGAGTAAGAATAGAATAAGAGAGTGAAGAAAAAGCAAAGAAAATGTGAGGAGACAAGAGGTGTTGTTGCCGTATGAACCTTGAGCAATTGCTGGAGCATGTAAAAAATAATGAAAGAATTGCAAGGAACATTACCCACTGGGAAAGGATACCTCCAAGGGAAGCGATATATGAAGAATTGCCCGGAAGCACCGATGCGAGGATTAGGAATGCTCTTAAGCGAAAAGGTATACACCGCCTTTATTCTCACCAGGCAAGGGCGGTGGCCGAGGTGGCCAGCGGGAAAAATATAGTTGTGGTGACTCCTACCGCGTCGGGCAAAACGATGTGCTATAATATTCCCGTGCTTGATGCAATTGTCAAGGATGAAGAGTCCAGGGCATTGTTCATCTTCCCGACAAAGGCCCTGGCCCAGGACCAGCTGGCCGAGCTGCACGAGTTGATAACCATGGCCGGGGTCCAGGTAAAAACATATACGTATGACGGCGATACGCCGCAGACCGCAAGAAAAGCAATAAGGCAGGCAGGTCACATCGTAATCACCAACCCGGACATGCTCCACAGCGGCATACTCCCCCATCACACGAAATGGACCAAGTTGTTTGAAAACCTGAAATTTATCGTCATTGATGAAATCCATCATTACAGGGGGGTGTTCGGGAGCCATATGGCCAACGTGATGCGCAGGTTGAAGCGTATCTGCGATTTCTACGGTTCAAAACCCCAGTTTATATGCTGTTCTGCAACCATCGCCAACCCGGGCGAACTAGCCTCGAGGATAACCGGGGCTGAAGTTGTTGTTATTGACAACAACGGGGCCCCGTCAGGGGGGAAGCATTTTATATTCTACAATCCCCCGGTGGTAAATAGGGAACTTGGCATAAGAAGGAGCAGCGTGCTTGAAGCAAGGCAATTAGCCGAGCTTTTTGTAAGGAACAGCATACAGACCATCATATTCACCAGGAGCAGGCTGATCGTGGAGGTGCTCGTCACCTACCTCAAGGATATATTCAGTAAGAGCTTGAGGGGAGCGAACAGCATAAGGGGGTACAGGGGCGGTTACCTGCCAAACCAGAGACGAGAGATAGAAAGGGGCATGAGAAGCGGGGAAATAACCGGTATTGTCGCAACCAACGCCCTTGAGCTCGGGATAGACATAGGAAGCCTGGAAACCTGCATTATGTGCGGCTATCCTGGCACGATATCCAGCACCTGGCAGCAGGCAGGCAGGGCGGGAAGAAAGAACAGCATGTCTGCCGCCGTCCTGGTGGCCAGCAGCAGCCCCATTGACCAGTATATCATTAATCACCCGGAATATTTCTTTGGGAAAAGCCCGGAAAACGGCCTTATAAACCCGGACAACCTCGTGATTTTGCTGAGCCATATCAAGTGTGCAGCCTTTGAGCTTCCTTTCACCGATGAGGAGAAGTTCGGGGTGGAGACGACAATGGAGATTCTTGCGTTCCTGGAGGAGTCCAAGATTTTAAGGCATGTTGGCAGCAAGTGGTACTGGATGTCTGAAGCATTTCCGGCGGATGAAATCAGCTTGAGGAGCGCATCAAACGAAAACTTCGTAGTTATTGACACAACCACGCCAGACAGGCGTGTCATAGGCGAGTGCTGCAGGTTCAGCGCTCCCATGCTCCTGCACGAGGAAGCCATATACCTCCACGAGGGCCAGCAGTACCAGGTTGAAAAACTGGACTTCGAAGAAAAAAAAGCCTACGTAAGGCAGGTGGACGTGGATTATTACACCGATGCAAACCTTGCCGTAGATTTAAAAGTGATTGATGTTTTCAGGGAAGAAATGAAGGGAGATATATTAAAATGCACAGGTGAAGTAATGGTTACATCCCTTGTCACCATGTTCAAGAAAATCAAGTTCTACACCCATGAAAATATTGGATCGGGGCCGGTAAGGCTTCCTGAAACCACCATGCATACCACGTCATACTGGGTAGGCTTCCCCGAGGAAATCCCGGGAGGTATGACCCAGACGGATATCCAAAACGGGCTGCTGGGTTTGTCCAATATTATCCCGAATGCTTCCACCATGTACCTCATGTGTGACCCGAAGGACATAAGGGTGGTATACCAGGTCAAATCCACGTTTACCGGGAGACCCACCATCTACATTTACGACAATTATCCCGGTGGAGTGGGATTTAGCGACAAGCTGTATGAGATTAACGCGGAAATATTTAAGACGGCTGCAAACATGATAAAGGACTGCGTATGCGAAACGGGATGCCCCTCCTGCGTGGGGCCCCTGGAGGAGTTCTCGGGAGGGGGAAACCCGAAGGAAACAACGCTTAAGCTGATAAACATGGTCCTTGAAGCCGATTTATGAGGCCGGACAATTGTATGAATGCAGGTAATTCTTTTATGAAGCTGATTGGCAGCTAATTAGACGTTTAGCTGATTAGCTGTTTAACTGGCTGTTTATTAAACTGATTTTAGAGAAGTTTTTGGGAGAAGTTTTATAATGAATCCTGATGTGCTTGAGAAATTAAGGCAGTATAGTCGTCAGTTCAATAAGGAAAAGGCCGGAGACAGGAAGAAGGCTGCCGGCGAAGGGGAAGGAACTGGTGGCGCCCGGGAGCATAACCCTGGTAACCCTGGTACAAGCAGAAGCCTTACGCCGTCCGGCAACATGGCGTTACCGGGTGCGCTGGATATATTGCATACAGGGGATGATGGCCCCGGTACGGCCGGGGAGGCAGCGGGAGCAGGCCTGGACATCCACAACTTAATAGAGGGGGAAATATACAAGAATGAAGAGGGATGCTGCTTTATCACGGAAAACAGGTATCCCTTGACCTACCTACACGGGGGTTGCCGCCTTGGAGACGTGGCAGCAGGCATCAGCAGTTCCTCCTTGAAGCGGCTTTGTCCCGGGTTTCGCCCGGTTGGCGATGACAGTGCTTACAACAACACAAATATAGGTATAGATACGAATATAGATATAAGGGACTTCTTGTTTCTCGATATAGAAACAACAGGCCTGGCAGGCGGTGTCGGAACTGTAGCCTTCCTGGTAGGGACGGGCTTTTTCAAGGACGACAGCTTCGTGGTGCGGCAATATTTTATGAGGGATTACGACGAGGAAATAGCCATGCTCAAGGCGCTAAACCTCTTGTTTCCGCCATACAAGGTTCTTGTCACTTTTAATGGGAAGGCTTTTGATATGAATATAATCCGCACCCGCTACACTTATAACAGGACCAGGTGCGAGCTTGACGAGGAAGAGACAGGCCACATAGACTTGCTGCTGCTTGCCCGGAGGTTGTGGAAAGAAAAGCTTGAAAGTTGTTCCCTTTCCTCCCTTGAAGAAAATATCCTTGGGGAATCGAGGGTTGACGACATACCGGGGGAACTGATTCCCCAGGTTTATTTCAAATACGTGGTTGACAGGGACGCAAGGGAGATTAAAAGGGTGATGAAGCACAACGAACTGGATATATTATCAATGGTTGCCTTACTTAACAAGATTAACAACATGTTGAGGGACCCTATCTTGGAAACCAGCTGCGATTATGAGCTCATGGGTGTCGGGAAAGTGCTCGAGTCGGCGGGGGATTCGGAACTGGTGGTGGAGTGCTTTGAAAAGTGCATGAAATCCGGCAGCCCCTACACGAGGTATACGGCATTAAAAAAGCTCACGCGAATATACAAGCGCGAGGGGAATTATGCAAAGGCGGTTGAAATCTGGGATATAACGGCACGGAACCAGGACTTTTTCAGCATATTTTCTTTAATTGAGCTTGCAAAATACTATGAGCATAAAGAAAAGAACATAGACAAGGCTATTGAGGTTACCGAAAGGGCAATGCGCTTATCCGTTGCCATGGGAATTTACGAGGACAGGCTTAGGGGCGAACTGAAAAAGCGGATGGAAAGGTTGAAGCGTAAAGCACAATTTTGATTTTTTAAATAATGTTTCCGTATCTATATTTCCCGTCATAAGTTTTAAGCAAGTTTAATATTTATATCATGACCGGTATTTTTAAGGAGTCATGATGCCTGCCAGAAGATCGTTTATTAACAGCGCGGTAATCCTGATGGTTTCCGGATTGGTTGTCCGCCTGTTGGGCTTTGTGTACAGGATATATGTTTCAAACATGCTGGGCTCGGAGGCAATGGGTATTTTCCAGTTAATATCTCCGGTCTATTCCCTTATTATATTAACCCTTACCTCAGGCGTATCAATTGCGATATCAAGGATGGTGTCACGGGAAACAGCAAGAAGGCATATAGTAAACGTGAGAAGGATTACTGTAATTGCCTTGTTATCAGTATTTGCCGCCGGCATGTTAATCTCGCTTTTTATGCTTATAAATGCCAGGTTAATTGCAAATGAAATCTTGAAAGACCCCAGGACTTATTATTCGGTGTTGCTGCTTGTTCCATGCATACCGGTAATTGCCCTTTCTTCAACCTTGAAAGGATTTTTCTATGGAATCCAGGAAGTGACACCCAATGCATGGTCACAAATCGCAGAACAGGTTACAAGAATCGTTCTTGTACTACTTGCCGCAAAACAATTCATAAATAACGGCCTTGAATATGCATGCGCGTTTGCAACGGCTGCCATGGCGGCAGGAGAGATAGCAAGCTTGTTGGTGCTCTACCTGGCATACAGGAAGAGAGTTAAAAAATATATTAAGAACAAGTCAAAAAAGGGTTTGATGAGAAAACGCGCAATAATACTTGAAATACTAAAAATATCCTGGCCTGTTTCGTCCAACAGGTTCATAACATCAATCATGTCAGCAATAGAGCTGATACTTATACCCAGGAGGCTACTGGCAGGGGGAATGGATTACCAGGCAAGCATTGAAACGTATGGCAAGCTGACAGGCATGGCGATGCCCCTCGTATATTTTCCGGCGCTTGTTACGTCATCTCTTGCTGTCACCCTTGTTCCTGCCATCTCGGAAGCCTTGTCGCTAAGAAATTTTAAAACCGTAACCGCCCGTATTTCCAAGTCCATACAGGTAACGCTTGCGCTAGGGTTCATTTTTTTCGCGGTTTTCATGTGCTACCATGATGAAATAGGCAACCTCATATTTAGGAGGGAAAACATAGGAGAGCTTCTCTACCTTTTGTCATTTGCATGCATACCTTTATATTTTCAGCAGACACTGTCCGGTATACTCAACGGATTGGGTAAACAGGGCGCATCATTGAGAAATTCGATGATAGGATACCTGATAAGAATAGGGTTTGTGTATTTCTGCATCCCTGTCTACGGTATAAAAAGTTATACTATTGCTATTCTTGCAAGTTCAATTCTTACATGCTTGCTAAATTTACTTGTAGTAACCAGGGAGACAGGAATGGCAGTGGACATAAGAAACTGGATGCTGAAGCCGGGCATCGTGGCGGTGTCCATGCTATTAACGGGAAGATATATACACGGTTTTTTTGCCACACTTTTTAAACACTCCATGTTTGCTGCCGCATTTTCGGTAATAGCAAGCATAGCAGTTGGCATTTTTTTGATGGTGATGATAGGGGTGTTGGAGAAAAAACAGTTGTTAAAAGCAATTGGTTTAGGCAAGGACGACTTCCACGGCTAATATGGTCGCTTCGGCTACGTATTGTAATGTTTAATGCTGGCGAAAAAATCCTACCCGTCA